>DATIRA010000054.1:0-2818 GCA_035470225.1 Steroidobacteraceae bacterium
AGAGTGGATCGAATCGTCGCGGTAATAGCGCCAGAAATCCGCCTCGAGGCTGGGATCCGTGATCGCGAAATCGCCGCGGGCCTGGGCTTCCTCCAGGAACGTCCCGTAGGCATCCAGCGGCTCCGGCCCACCCTGCTGGAAGATGATCCGGCCGTCGTACTGCTGGTAAAGCGCCTGGTTGATCTTCCACTGCAGGATGAAGGCTCCGCCGATCTGCTCGCGCATCGCCCGGACTTCCTCCGGGTTGTCGGCGGGATCCTCCGCCGTATCCGCCAGGAACTGTTCGAGCAAGTCCCGTTCCGCAGCGAGCGACTCGCGCTCCTCGTCGGAGACATCTCCCGCCGCGAGCCGGCCGGCCACCTCGTCGCGGCGCGCCTGTTTCTCGGCGCGATCCTGTCGCATCGCGGCCTGCATGTGCTCGACATAGGCTGCCTTCTCCGCCGGCGTCACGACGATGCCGTTCTGCGCCGCGTAACGGTCCGTCAGCTGCTTCAGCACGACGTAACGCAATTCCTCCGCGTCCCGCGTATGAACGACGGTGCCGAGCACGGTTCCGGCCACCGGTGTCGACGGATCACCATAGACTTCATCTGCCTTCGTTGCAGCCGGGGCTGCCACGGGCCCGTCGGCCGTGGGCTGGTCGCCCGCGGGCGGGGACTTGGCCCCGCAGCCCAGCAGCATGGCCACGGCGAGGAAAGGCAGGCTGCGCACAAGTGTCCTCATGACGGGTCTCTTTGCGGTCCGATGATCAGGCAAACGCGGATGATACCGTCGACGACCCCTCCGCAGAGCACAACAGGGACCATCGGCAGCCAGGCGTACGCAATCCGGATAGTCGAGCCCGCGGAGCTCGCTGCGAGGCTGCGAACGAAGGGACTTTTGGGATAAAGTCCGGGCGCTTCACGATTCCGCGCCGCACGCGAGCGCGGTACCAGCCCATGACCACGGACCCCAACCAGTACAGAGGAAACTCCAGATGATCGCAATTCGTATCCCGGCGGCTACCATTGTTCTTGCGGCCTTCGCGGCCTGGGCCCAGCCCACACTGGCTGATTCGGCAGAGGCGACGTGCGAGGTGAGCAAGGACGGCGACAAGTGGAAGGGTGCGACGGGCCCCTGCACGTTCTCGCAGCGCCAGGGCTACATCGATCTCGATCTGCGTAACGGCGACAGCTACAGCCTCGCGCCGTCCGACAAGGCGAACCACTACAAGGACCAGCGGGGCAACAAGGTCGTGCGCTCCCAGAACAGCAACGGCAGCGAGGTCTTCAAGTGGGAAGGCGGCAAGAAGGTCGTGCTGACCTACGTCGCCGGCGGCAACGCGGGGCACTCCGGCCATGCGGCGTACAAGGCCGGCGAGACGGCACCGGACCTCGCGGACCTGGTGGGTGCCAAGGCCGGCCAGGCCGAGGGCGAACTGCAGCGGCGCGGTTACCAGTACGCGAAGGGGTCCACCTCCGGCAACGCGAAGTACAGCTCGTACTTCAATGCATCGACGGGCCGCTGCGTGATGATCCGGACCGAGGACGGCCGCTACCAGTCCATCGTACAGGCGCCGCCATTCGACTGCGGGCGCTGACACGCGCATGGACGGCGTCAGCAGACGGGGAATGCATTGTCTTGGCGGCGTGTTCGATGGAACACGCTGTCCCGTCTCGACCGGCGTCGGGCGGCGACTCGCGGGTGGGACGTTGCTGTTCGCGACACTTGCGGTCTCGGTAGGGTGCTCGCGCGGACCCGCGGAGCGGCAGCCATCGGAACCGGACGCGCAGCCCGCGGCTGCGGAGCAGGCGGCCGGAACGAGTCAGGTCGGCGATGAGGAGCTTGCAGAGGCCGTGGATGCGTATGCGCCGTCGCAGGTCGCGGCGAAACTGGACGAGCTGCTCGGCGACGTCACCGGGCCGATCCATTACTTCGCCAAGCAGGTGGACCTCGATGCCGACGGGCGCCCCGAGCTGATCGTGCATGTCGCAGGGCCGATGGTGTGCGGCACCGGAGGGTGCAACACCGTCGTGCTGACCAAGGACGGCGAGGGTCTGCGGGAGGTCGCGTCGATCGCGGTGACCCGGCCGCCGATCGTCGTGGCCGAGACCTCGAGCAACGGCTGGCGGGACCTGCTGGTCTCGGTCAGCGGCGGCGGCATACCGGCACACCTTGCACGGCTGCGATTCGACGGCAGCAGCTACCCTGCCAACCCGACCGTGGAGCCCGCTGAAGCTCTGCAGCAGGACGAGGCCGGCGAAACTGCAATTCCTGTATTCGAGTCCTTCACGGAGGGCGTGCTGCTGCGCCCGGCGCCGGAGTGACGGCGTCGGCTGCACCTTTATAGACTGATTGAGGAGGGGGACAGCATGGGAATCCTGGACATGATCGGTGGCACCGGAGGGCTCCGGTCGATCGCGCGTGAGCTCGGCGTCGACGAGGCGCAGGTCAGCGCTGCGGCCGCTGCGCTGCTCCCCGCGATCCTCGGCGGAATGAAGAGGCAGACGCAGGCGCAGCCGTCGGGTCCGGAAGGGCTGCTCGACGTACTCGGCGGCCTCGGCGGCGGCGGACTGCTGGACGACGTCCTCGGTCCGCAGCCGACCAACATCAACCGTGGCAACGACCTGCTCGGCCAGATCTTCGGCTCCAGGGACGTGAGCCGCACGGTTGCCGGCAGCGCCGCGACCCGTACGGGTCTCGATCCAGCGCTGCTCAAGCGCATGCTGCCGATGCTGGCGATGCTGGTCGGCGGCTTCCTCGCCAGGCAGCATGGCGGCGCATCCGCCCAGCCCGGCGGCCAGGCCGACAGTCTCGGCCTCGACAGCCTGCTGGGTAG
>DATIRA010000055.1:0-4050 GCA_035470225.1 Steroidobacteraceae bacterium
CCCCAGAGGACGCCGTGAACCCATCCCTGGGGGCTCCGGGCGCGGCATCCATGCCGCGCACGGCCTCTGGGGCAGCAACTGCGCCCCCGGCCGAAGCGTCGCCATCGGAAGCCGCCGTGGAAGCCGAGCCGGAGCGCAACCCGGACGAGCCCTACATCGAAACGATCCGCTGTTCGACCTGCAACGAGTGCACGCAGATCAATCCGCGGATGTTCAACTACAACGAGAACAAGCAGGCCTTCATCGCGGACCTGAAGGCCGGCACCTTCAAGGAAATGGTCGAGGCGGCCGAGAGCTGCCAGCTCTCGATCATCCATCCCGGCAAGCCCTGGGACCCGAACGAGCCGGGTCTCGAGGAACTGATCGAACGGGCGGCGCCCTTCCAGTGACGCCGCTTGCGGCCGGCAAGGGTGGCGGCCTGCGCCGACGGGCGTAGAATCCAGGGGTAGGGGCCGCTGACATCCGCAGGGCCTGGGTCCCCGGGGGAGAGAACAATGACAGATCCGGTTCTGAGCGCCGTTCTTGAGCATCCT
Organism: Steroidobacteraceae bacterium; assembly: GCA_035470225.1. Lineage (GTDB taxonomy): Bacteria > Pseudomonadota > Gammaproteobacteria > Steroidobacterales > Steroidobacteraceae > DATIRA01. The sequence continues at coordinate 534 of DATIRA010000055.1, forward strand.
TTCGTCGAAGGCCTGACGCCCGCGCACTGCGGGACGCTGGCCAGCCTGGGCCGGCGCGTGAGCTTCGGCAAGGACGAGCTGATCTTCAGCGAGGGCGACGAGAAGCACGAGTTCTTCCTGCTGCTCTCGGGCCGCGTCGCGCTCGAAATGATGGCACAGGGCCAGGCGCTGCGCGTGCACACGCTCGAGGGCGGCGACGAGCTCGGCTGGTCAGCCGTGATCATGGGACGCGGCAAGCACTTCCAGGCGCGGGCGCTCGAGCCGGTCGAGGCGCTGGCGTTCGACGGCTACACGCTGCTCGAGAAGTGCCGTTCGGACAACGCGTTCGGCTACAAGATCATGCATCGGCTGCTCGGTGTCGTGTCCGAGCGCCTGCAGGCCGCCCGCATCCAGGTGCTGGACATGTATTCGCCGATCGCGAAACGTGCAGGCGCATAGGGTGCCGGTGTTACGGTTATTCGGTTACTCGTCACACAGCGAATCCCGCATAACAATCATCTCCGCGCCGCGTTCGAGTAACCGAATAACCGCAACACCGGCACCAACAAAGCCACAAGCTTTGGAGGTGCTGCATAACAATCATTTCGACACCGCGTTCGAGTAACCGAATAACCGTAACACCGGCACCAGCACGGTCGGGAATCTGTGTCCTTCTGACGGCCGTGCTTGCGCTTGCAGGATGCGGCGGGCGGGACGACGCGGCCAGCGGGCCGAGCGACGGCTCCTCCTGGCCCGACGGGCACACGCCGTATTCGGCCGAGGACGTGGCGGCGGGCGATGCGCTGATCGAGTATGCCCGCCAGCCCTGGAAGGGCGATCTCGGCGGCATGGTCGAGCGCCGGATGATACGGGTGCTGGTGGTGCCGAGCCGCACCCACTACTGGCTCGAGCTCGGCAAGCACAGCGGAATCGAGTACGAGCTCACCAGCGCGTTCGAGCAGTGGCTGCAGAAGCGGCACCGTGGGCTCGGCCGGCACGAGCGGCCGCGGTTCGTCTACATTCCAACGACGGTCAACCGGATCATCCCGGACCTGCTGGCCGGACGGGGCGACATCGGCGCCGCGATGTTGACCCGCACACCGGAACGCAGCCAGAAGATCGATTTCAGCGCGCCGTATGCCAGCGGTGTCCGGGAGGTCGTCGTGACCGGGCCCGCCTCGGCGCCGGTCGCTTCGCTGGAGGATCTCTCCGGCCAGAAGGTCTTCGTGCGCAGGTCGTCGAGCTACTGGACCCATCTCGAGGCACTGAACGAGCGCTTTCGCAGGTCGAAGCTAGCCGGCATCGAGCTGGTCGCCGTGCCCGAGGTGCTCTCCGACGACGAGATACTGGAAATGGTCAACGCCGGCCTGGTCCCGACGACCGTGGTCGATTTGTACGAGGCACGCATCTGGCGCAAGGCGTTCACGGACCTGGTGGTCCACGAGGACATGCCCGTGAACGAGGACGGCGAGCTGGCCTGGATGATCAGGAAGGGCAGCCCGGAACTCTCGGCAGCGCTGGCCGAGTTCATGGAGACGCATCGCCACGGCACTAGCTTCGGCAACACGGTCGAGCGCAAGTACGTCGGGTCTGCGTCGTTCGTCAAGCGCGCGACCTCGGAAGAGAACGCGGCCCGGCTGCAGGAGCTCCGCGAGCTTTTCGAGAAATACGCCGAGCAGTACTCGCTCGACTGGGTGCTGCTGGCGGCCCAGGCTTACCAGGAGTCGCGGCTCGACCAGCGGGCCCGCAGTCCCGCCGGCGCCGTGGGCATCATGCAGTTGATGCCGGCGACGGCCCGACCGCTCGGTGTCGGCGACATCAGCAAGGTCGAGCCGAACATCCACGCGGCAGCCAAGTACTCGCGCCAGCTGCGCGACCAGTATTTTTCCGACCAGGGCATCGACGAGTTCAACAAGGGCCTTTTCACGGTGGCCGCCTATAACGCGGGTCCGACCCGGATCGAGAAGCTGCGCAAGCTCACCGCGGAGCGTGGGCTCGATCCGAACGTATGGTTCGACAACGTCGAGGTGCTGGCCGCGGAGAAGATCGGCGCGGAGACCGTCGGCTACGTCGCCAACATCTTCAAGTACTACGTGGGCTTGAAGCTGGCCCTGCGGCAGGTCGAGGCGGGCTACCGGCTCAAGGAGGACGCAACGGCCAAGGCTGGTTAGAGCTTGTCCAGCAGCCAGCCCGGGAAGAAGCTCAACCAGATCGCCGGCACCAGGCAGAGCAGGCCGGCGGCAAGCGCCATACGCCCCGGCCGGCCGCGCACGGCCGAGGCATCCTCGGCGCTCATGAACATGTACTGGATCACGCGCAGATAGAAGTAGATGCCGAGATAGCTCGCGACCAGGCCGAGCACCGCGTAGATCGTGTGGCCGGCGGCCAGCACGTTGCTGAATACCAGGAACTTCGCGACGAATCCGGGCAACGGCGGGATGCCCGCCAGCGACAGCATCGCGATCGCGATCACGACCGCGGCAAACGGCTGTCGGTGGAACAGCCCCTTCAGCGAATCGAGCTGGTCCGCACGCGAGTCGTCGACGCTGCGGGGCAGTGCCGCGAAGGCGAGCAGGTTCATCACGCCGTACACGACCAGGTAGAACACGATGGCCTCGTAGCGCCCCTCGCCTGCGCCGAGGAAGGCGTAGAACAGGTAGCCCGCATGGGCGATCGACGAGTAGGCGATCATGCGACGGAAGCTCGTCTGGCGTATCGCGGCGAGGTTGCCCCAGGCCATCGAGACGAGCGGCAGGATCGCGAGCAGGTCCACCACCGGCCGCGCTACCGGGGCCGTGTCGAACAGCCGCAACGCTGCGAGCAGCACGCCGGCCTTGATCACGGTCGCCATGTAGGCGGTCACCGGGCTGCTCGCGCCCTCGTAGGCGTCGGGCGCCCAGGCGTGGAAGGGCACGACGGCCGCCTTCAGGAACAGCGCTGCCAGCACCAGCACGACGCCGCCGAACGCGAGCGGCGTCGCCGATTGCAGCGCGTCGGCGAAGACCGCCAGATCGAGCGAGCCGCTCCAGCCGTAGAGCAGCGAGGCGCCCATCAGGAAGGTCGCGGTGGCCGCGCCGCCGAGCACCAGGTACTTGAGCGCGGCCTCGGTGCTCTCCGGGCGCAGGAACGCGAGCAGGACCAGCACGTACACCGGCAGCGACATCAGCTCGAGCCCGAGGAACATCGTCGGGAAGCTGTCCGAGGACACCAGCAGGCAGGCGCCGTAGAGCGAGGACAGCAGCAGCGCGTAGTAACGGTTGCCGCCGAAGTCGTCGCGCGAGACGAGCAGTACCGGCAGCGTCAGCGCGAGCAGCGCCGCCTTCGGCAGCGAGGTCATCGTGCTGACGGAGAAATGACCCGGGAACGGCGACCCGGCGTAGCCACGCGCGTACAGCACGCAGGCGGCGACCGTCGATGCCGCCACGGCCGCGAACGCGAGCAGGAAGCCGTCGCGCTCGCGCCCGCTCACGATCTCGAGTGCGAGCAGCAGCACCACGCCCGCGAGCAGCAGGTGCTCGGGCAGCAGTGCGGTCAGCAG
>DATIRA010000056.1:0-10670 GCA_035470225.1 Steroidobacteraceae bacterium
GACCGGATAGCGCTGGCCGAAATGCCTCAGCAGCATCGCCTCGCGCATCACCATCGAGGCTGCTGAGTTCGAGCTCACCGAGAGCATCCAGTCGAGCCATTCCCACAGCGAGCCGCGGTCGCCGTCCTGCACTGGCCGGCGCTTCAGCGTCTTCGTGGCCGGGTCGAACAGTCGGATCGTATGGTGATCCCAGTGGGCGAAGGCGTCCGCGGTGACCTGCGTGCTCTTCAGCACGCTGGTGCGCCTGGCGATGTCGTTCGGCCAGGTGTCCGCGAGCGCCTGGAACAGGGCCGTCGCCACGACGAGCTTGCCGACGCTGCCGACATTCTGCTGGTAGTCGCCGCGATACTCTGCATATCGCGGCCGGTCCGGATCGCTCAGGTCCAGTACCGCGATGCCGTAACGGTCGGCCTCGCTGCCCAGCATCGCGACGATCTTCGCGGTGAATGCGGCGTCCGGGGCGGGCAGCTCGAGCCCGCGGTGCGACAGCAGTCGCAGGTCCACCTGGCCGGTACCGAGCAGCGCCCCCGGCGGCTGCTTCACGTCCCTGACCTCGCCTTCGTTCGCGAGCCGCGAGCCCTCGACGCGTCGTATCCCGGTCTCCGGGTAGCCGTCGAGCGGATAGCACAGCCCGGTCGGCGATGCTGCGAGCAGCCCGGACAGCAGCACGAGTTTTCCAAATCGGATCATCGTCGCGGTACCTCGTTCATGTTCACGGTGACGGTCGCGCGACTCGCCAGGTCCTTGTCCATTGCACGGAGATAGGAGTTGCCACGCGCCTTGCGGCTTTCCAGGAAGGGTCGGATCTGCAGCAACTGCAGCTTGCCGTCCAGGAACGCGAACTCGACGTCCGCAGGCGCGGGTCGGCCCTGGTCGTCGGTGATGGGCGGAAACCTGCGTGGTATCTCGCCGGAGACCTCGATCAGCTGCCGGATCTCGTCCGGCTGCAGCAGTGTCGACGCGCCGGTTGCCCTGAGCTCGTCGACGCCCCCGCGGGGATTCGGGACGTGCCGGGTAGGTGCACTGGCCATCGCCAGCAGCAGCGCCGCGCCGGTGCGGCGGTCGATGCGCAGCGATTCGGCGGCCTGTCCCTCGACCGCGCCGCCGACGCCCTCGTTGACGGCTACCGAGAGGATGTCGCGGTCCATCGTGTTGACATCCGCGGTGATCATCACGCCCGAGATGTCGGCGGGCACCGTCTTCAGCAGCAGCACGGCCGGGTAAACGTGCTCGGGTCCTTCCATGTGGCTGTTTCGCCAGGCGAAGGCCCGTCGAGTGTATGGCGAGGCCCAGACCTGCCGCAGTCCCGCGATGATGTTCTCGAAGCCGACCACGTTCGGCAGTGTCAGGTTGAGCCCTGCGCCGGTGAAGCCGGGCAGGTCCTCGACGTTGGTATCGGAGCGTATGAACACGCCGACGCCTTCGACCGCGCCGAAGTTCGCCTGCATCGCGCGCTTGAGTTCGGCGCGGAATTCCGGGCCCGGGTCCGTCTCGCTGATCTGCCGGTAGATCTCTGCCCGGAGCTTCTCGTACTCCGCGGCCTTGTTCGCGCCCTCCGGCATGTCCTCGATGCGCCGGAACTCGCGGGTCATCGCCTCGAACACGGTCATGCCGGTGTCGCGATAGGGTCGGTCGAGAACGACCTCGCGGAACAGGCCGAACGGGATCGCCACGCCGGGCGCGACCTTGTCCGGGAAGCCGTGGCGCAGCTCGCCGAGCTTCGCGGCCTTGGGTCCGACGGTCCGGCCGGAGTCGTCGGCGCGGAGCTCGTCCAGGCTGATGAACCTGCGCACCGACAAGTCGAGCTTCTCGAGGTCAGGCCGGATCACGACATCCCCGCCCTCGCTGGTGTCGTCGAAATACGCGTCCCACTCCGGTCCGTCCGGCAGGATCTCGACGATGCCCGACTCGCTGACGGCAAGCACGACGTGGCGGCCGTCATAGGCGTGCAGGCGATCGATCGCGTCAGGGCTGACCGCTACGTTCGGCACGCCGAGGTTCCTGGCCAGCAGCTGCACGTGAGACAGCGGGTTGCCTTCGCCGGCCGTGAGGATGCCCGCCACCGGTGGCAGCTCGGCGACCGTTTCCGGCAGCAGGTAAATGCCGTCGTCGCGGAACTCGCCGACCCGCTGCATGTCGGGCCGGGTCACCAGCATTCCGCGCGCGAAGCCGGGATTCAGCGCGCGAAAGGCCGTACCGACGTCCTCGTCGAACAGCCGGTGGCGGACCCCGGCGATCCCGTCTGCATCGCGGGAGAGCGTGTCGAGGATCCGGGAGTAGACGAGCAGCGGGCTGCCCCGGAGCTGGTCCTGGATGAACAGGTCGGCCCGAGGTTCGATCTCCGTCAGCTTCGCCATCGCCGGACTGAAATGAAAACCGAGGCCCTGCGATCCCCAGCCCGGCGCCCGGCCTAGGTAGGCGAGCGTGTCGCCATATTCCTTCAGCGGAAGAGACGACCGTGCGAGTTTGCCGAAAGCCGGCGTCAGCGCATCCAGTTCGCGCTTGCGCAGGACCCCGACGCCATAGGCGGCCCTGGCGCCCGAGGCGAGCGCGGCCACGCGTTCGGCCCGGGTCAGTCGCCCGATCTGTTCGACGAGCTGGGAGCCGGCCCGGAAATTCTCGGCCTCCACACGCAGGCTCAGGTCGACCAGCGACAGCCGGGCCTTCGGGCCGGACGCGCCTGGCAGCGCCTCGCGGATCTCGGCGAGCAGTGTGGAGGTCGTCTCGAAGGTCGCCGGCGCGGACCGATCGCGTTCGATCCTGCCGGCGGCCGCGTTCAGCTCACTGGCGAGGGCGCTCGGCAGGCCCGGCTCGCCTGCTCGACGCCGCAGTTCCTGATCCAGCGGTGCCGCCTGGTAGACACCGTCGATCTCCGCGGCGAGCGCCTCGTATTGCGCGCGCAGCGTCGGGTCGCTGACGGTCGCCGCGTACTCGCGGACGCGGTCCGCATCCGCCGGCTCCGGTGAGCCGTGGATCTTGGCTCGCAGGCGCTGGAAACCCGGATCCCGGTCCGAGAGACCGGCGGACATCTGGCGGACCTTCTGCACCGAGGCCGAGTCGGCGCCGTGCGGCAGCGACCTCGCGCCGATGCGCAGCATCGGGTAGCGCAGGTCCAGCCAATCGGGCTTTGCGGCAAGCGCCTCGAGCAGTTCGCGCGCGCCGGCTCGCTCGTCTTCCTCCTGTATCGCGCCGCGGTAGAAAAGCGCCCTGCGCATGATCCAGCCGTCGTCGACCGCCATCAGGTATCGCTCGACCAGCAGCTGGCCGAACTCGTCGACGAAGCCCGGCGAGCCGGTTAGCCCGTCGGCGTCGATGCCGGCCAGCAGGTTGGCTATGTAGTAGCCCTCGCCGCGCAGCTCGCGCGTGCGCGCGCTCCACTCGCCGTGCTGATGACCGCCGCCGTGCGGCTGGCAGGCGTAGGCCTTGGGCGGCAGCACGGTGCCGTCCTTGCAGAACCACTTGATCGCGTCGAACGGACCTCGCGGATCCTCCTTCATCTGCTCGATCCAGCCGCGGTGGGTGGCGGTGTCCTTGGCCGCGCTGGCCGGCATGGCTGCCAGCAGCGCGCCGGCGAAGATGGCGGGCAGCATCACGCGGCCCGCCGGGAACGGGTTTCTGAATCGCATCTGGGTTACCTGGATCGAATTGACAAGCGTAGTCGTACCGCGGGAGCTGGCGCCGCTCAGCGCCTGCAGTCCGCCTCGGGCGCGTAGACCGCCGAACGCAGGCGGCCGTTCTCGACATGGGTCCTGACGCAACGACTCGTCGTGCGCTCCCGCCATACCCCGTATGGGGAGGAACCACCGCCGCGCAGCTCGTAGCCTCGTCGCCACATCTCGTTCATGGCCTGGGCGCTGCGTGCGCCGACGAGGTCCCGAAGATTATGCGGCGTCCTGCCGACCGGGCCGCCGGGTTGCTGTGACGGCTTGCCGTAGCCGCCGGTCCAGCGCAGCTGGATCTTCTTGCCGCCTTCCCAGCGGAACTGCTGCCCGTCGCCGGTGCTGCTGCGGACCACCTTGTTGTTCCGCTGGTCACGGAAGTGATTCGCGCTGTGGGAGGGCCGCAGCTCGTAGGAGTCGCCGTTTCGCAGGCGGATCGTGACGTGGCCCTGTCGCTGGGAAATCGAGCAAAGGCCCGAAGCGCCCTTCCAGCGATTACCGTCCTTGCTGACCTCGCAGTCGGCCTGGCGGGTGTCACCGAGCGCGTGGGGCGCCCAGGCGCCTGCGGCGAGGATCAGAACCGTCGCGACCAGTCTCACAATCATCTCGATTCACCTCCTGCGGAAATTGCGGGCGCAGCCGAACCCTCGAAAGAACCCCGCTGGATAGCCGCCCTTTTTGCTACACGAGCGAAGCCCTGTCTATCCGAATTGCGAACACAGGCCGCGACCGGCCGCCCGCATATCGGCCTCAGGCATGCATCAGCGAGCGAATGTGCGCGGCCACACCGGTGGCGAGCCCGGTCAGGTCGTAGCCGCCCTCGAGCGTCGAGATGAGCCGGCCCTCTGCATGGCGGTTCGCGATGGCGCAGAGCTGGTTTGTGACCCACTCGAAGTCGGTCGCGTTCAGCCGCAGGTTCGCGAGCGGGTCGAGTGCGTGAGCGTCGAACCCGGCCGAGATGAACAGCAGCTGCGGCGCGAAGGTCTCCAGCTGCGGCAACCAGCGCTCGGTCACCACGCTGCGGAAATCCTCGCCGCCGCTGCCCGGGCTCAGCGGGCAATTGACGATGTGCCCGTCCACCGACGGAGGGTCGAGGTCCGGATATAGAGGGTATTCGTAGGTCGAGCACATCAGCACCCGGCGGTCGCCGCGGAAGATCTCCTCGGTGCCGTTGCCGAAGTGCACGTCGAAGTCGATGATCGCGACCCGCTCGAGACCATGGCTCGCGAGCGCGTGCGCGGCGCCAACCGCGATGTTGTTGAAGAAGCAGAATCCCATGGCCCGGTTGCTCTCGGCATGGTGGCCCGGCGGGCGCACGTTGCAGAAGGCGCGCTTGACCACGCCGGCCATGACGAGCTCGACCGCGAGCACGTTCGCGCCGGCTGCGCAAAGCGCAGCTTCCAGGCTGTGGGCGCACATGAGCGTGTCCGGGTCAATTCGTGCATGCCCCTGGCTGGGCGCGATGTTCCGCAGGCGCTCGATGTGCTCGACGGGATGCACTCGCAGCAGCTGCTCGTCGGTGGCCAGCGGGGCGTCACGGTGTACCAGGAAATCGTACAGGCCCTGCGCATGCAGCTGGTCCTCGATCGCACCGAGCCGGGCCGGCCGCTCCGGATGACCGTCCCCCATCTCGTGAAGGGCACAGCTGGGATGCGTGATGAATGCGGTCGGCATGCGGGTTTTCCGGAGGCGATGGGTACGTGATTGCGACAGCCCGAAACGCTAGCATGGCCGCTGTTGAATTTCATGGCCAGTCCGGTGCCCACGAGCCGCCTCGAAGCCTTGTTCAATCCCCGCTCGGTCGCGCTGATCGGTGCCTGCGACGACGGGGTATCGCTCGGTGCGCTGGTGGCCGGAAACCTGCTCTCGGGCGGTTATTCCGGCGACGTACACCTCGTGAATCCGGCCTATAGCTCCATCCGGGGCCGGGTGGTCCACCCGAGTGTCAGGGACATTCCGGAGGCCCCGGATGTGGCGATCATCGTGAGCCCGGCGGAAACAGTCCCGGGAATCATCGAGGATTGTGCGGCCCGCGGCATCTCCGGCGCCATCATCCTCTCGGGGGGATTCCGCGGGGCGGGCGAGGGCGGCCCGAGTCCCGATCAGCAACTGCGCCGCGTCGCCGGAAAGCACGGACTGCGTTTCCTCGGTCCGGAAAGCCTCGGCATCATCCGCAGCGCCAGTGGACTGAATGCGATCGGGACGGAGGCCGGGGCTCTGCCCGGTCGGATGGCACTCGTGTCGCAGTCCGGCGCACTGTGCAGCGCGATACTGGACTGGGCCCGGCCGAGACGGCTGGGTTTCTCGAGCGTCATCTCGACGGGGATGGCCTCGGACATCGACTTCGGCGACGTGCTCGATTTCCTGGTTCGCGACCCCGAAACGGACGGCATCATGCTGTACATGGAGGGGGTCGGGGATGCGCGGCATTTCATGAGCGCGCTGCGCGCGGCCGCGCGCGTGAAGCCGGTGGTCGTGATGAAGGCTGGCCGGCACGCCGAGCAGTGCGATGCGGAAGCCTTCCATGCCGGCGAGCTGGTCGGATCCGACGATGTTTTCGACGCTGCGTTGCGCCGGGCGGGTGTGCTGCGTATCCGTGACTTCACGGACCTGTTCGCGGCGGCGGCGACGCTGTCCTCGGCGGTCAGGGTCAAGGGCCAGCGCCTTGCGATCGTCACCAACGCCGACGGGCCCGGGGCCCTGGCTGCGGACCACGCGCGCGACCGGGGACTCGAGCTGGCCACGCTGCCCGAGGAGGCGGTCGCGGAGCTCCGGACGCAGGTGCGGGAGGGTCATTCCGCCTCGAATCCGGTCAGTCTCAGCGGCGATGCGACGCCCGAGCAGTTCGCGATCGCGGTACAGGCCTGCCTGCAGCACTGCCCGGTGGACGCGGTGCTGGCGATCTTCGCGCCGCATTGGCGGACCGATCCGCAGGGAATAGCGCGACGACTCACTGAACTGGCGAAACAGCATCGGTGCCCGGTCTTCGCCTGCTGGATGGGCGGGGAAGCCGTGGCCTCGAGCCGCGAGCTGTTCGCGGCCGAGCACGTGCCGAGCTATGCGACGCCGGAGACGGCCGTCGACGCGATCGCGGCGCTTTCTCTTCACGCCGCCAACCAGCAGCTGCTGCTGCAGGTGCCGGAGCCGCTCGCGATGCCCTCTGCGCCCGACCAGGACGCCGCCAGGCTGGTCATCGAGGCAGCCCTGGCCACGGGTCGGGAGTGGCTCAATCCGGCCGAATCAAAGGCCGTGCTCGCCGCGTTCAACGTGCCGATCCTGCGCAGCATCCCTGCGCGCTCCGAGGTGGAGGCCGTGATGATCGCGCAGGAACTCGGGTACCCGGTGGCAATGAAGATCCTCTCCTCCGACGTTCCGCACAAGACGGACGTCGGCGGCGTGCGGCTCGGCCTCGCGAACGGTCGCAGCGTGCGCGACGCCTACCATTCGATGCTGGAGGACGTCGCGCGGCTGTGCCCCGGCGCAGAGCTCGAAGGCGTGCTGATCGAGCCGATGTACAACGAGCGGCACGGTCGGGAGCTGATGGTCGGCGTCGTGAGGGACCAGGCCTTCGGTCCGGCCATCTCGTTCGGACTGGGCGGGACGCTCGTCGAGGTGATTCAGGATCGAGCCGTGGCGCTGCCGCCGCTGAACCGCTTCCTGGTGCGTGACCTGATCGCCCGCACCCGTGCCGGAGAAGCGCTGAAGCCTCTGCGCGGGGCGCCGGCCGCAGACGAGTCCGCGGTCGAGGACCTGCTGCTGCGAGTCTCGGAAATGGTCTGCGAACTGCCGGAGCTCGGCTCGCTGGACCTGAACCCGGTGATCGCTTCGGAGTCGGGCGCGATCGTTGTGGATGCTCGTCTCGGCGTGCGGCGCACGGACCCGGACGCGCGTCCCTACGATCACATGGCGATCCATCCCTATCCGAGCGGGCTGATCGAGCGGGTCGAGATGTCCGATGGCACCACGGTCACGATACGGCCGATCCGCCCGGAAGACGCGGGTATCGAGCGGGACTTTGTCAACGGCCTGTCGGAGCAGTCGAAGTTCCTGCGCTTCATGTACACGCTGCATGCGATCACGCCGGAGATGCTGTCGCGGTTTACGCAGATCGACTATGACCGCGAGCTTGCGCTGATCGCGGTCGTCGACACGCCGGCGGGTGAGCGACAGGTCGGGGTGGGGCGCTATACGACGCTGCCGGACGGCGAGACCTGCGAATTCGCAATCGTCGTCGGCGACGACTGGCAGGGCAAGGGGCTGGCGCGTCGGTTGATGAAGGGGCTCATCGAGGCGGCGCGGGACCGCAGGCTGAAAATGATGGAGGGTGTGACGCTGCAGGAGAATGGTCGCATGCTGGACCTGGCCCGCTCGCTGGGTTTCACGACCAGCATGGACAGGGACGATCCCGAGCTGGTGCAGATGCGGTTGCGGCTCTGAGGTGTCCTCCGTGCGAAGGCGTTCCACCGAACGGCACCACGCCGTGACATGAGCGGGGGCGAGCAAGCTGCTGCGAGCTGCGCCGGCTGCGGCGCGACGCTGCATGGAGAGTTCTGCAGCGACTGCGGGCAGCGGCGCAGCGCCCGCCTGTCTTTTCGCCGCAGCCTGCAGGAGGGCTGGGCGCAGCTGGTCGATTTCGATTTCGCGCTTGCCAGGACGATTGCGGGCCTGAGCACGCGGCCGGGCGAGACCGTGCTCGAGTATCTCGGCGGTCGCCGTAGCCGGTACTCCAATCCGTTCCGCTACGCCTTCGTGATCACTACGGTCACGGTGATTGCGATCAACCTGCTCGACATCGACGTGACCGTGCCGGGCGTGCCGCTCGACAGCGAGCGCGAGCAGGCGGCCGTCCGGCTGCTGGTCAGCCTGATGGCCTACCTGTTCTTCCCGGCTATCCTGGTCCTCGCGCTGCTGCAGCGGTGGCTGGCCAGGACCGACAGGTTCAACTACGCGGAGATCCTGGTCTTCGACGCGTATTGCCTGAGCCATGCCTCGCTGTGGACGATCGCCGTGGGAGCATTCATTCCGATCAACAGCCCGACTGGCATCGCGCTGCTGATGGCGGGGCAGCTCGCCTACATCGCCTGGTGCATACGCGGGTTCCGCGGGGTCGGCTGGCCGTCGGCCGCGGGTCGGTCCGCGGCGCTCGCGGTGGGGTATATCGCGCTGTTCAACCTGATCGGACTGCTGCTCGTGAACCTCGCGGCACTCGCGGGATTGCTGTAGCGTCAGCGTTCCGGCCAGCGCCTCAGGCGAGGCTCAGCAGCAGCTTGCCCTGCACGTGGCCGGTCATCGAACGCTCGAATGCAGCCCGGGCCTCGGCCAGCCCATACTCGGCCTCGATTGCAACGCGCAGCCGGCCGGCGCGGTACGCGGCGCTCAGTTCGCTGGCGGCCGCCTCCGATGGCATCAGCATCAGTCCCGAGCGGTGGATCGGACCGACCCGGTTCGTGATCGGGTCGAGCAGATACGTGGCTGCGCCAGGGAGCGTCGTGACGTATCGGCCGCCGCGCCTTAGCAGGCCGGCATGCATGCCCCGCGGAAGGCTCGGCACGCAGTCGAGCACCGCGTCGAAGTCGCCTGGCCAGCTGCGAGCGGCGCTGCCGCGATAGTCGATGAATGCGTCCGCTCCGAGCGACCCGATGAATTCGCGGCGGCCGGCGCTGGCGACGGCGGTGACGTGGGCGCCGCGGAATCGCGCGATCTGCAGCGCGAGATGCCCCACGCCGCCCGAGGCGCCGTTCACGAGCACCTGCGACCCGGCGCCGACCTGTCCCTGGTCGCAGAGCTGCACCGCGCTCAGTCCGGCACAGGCCAGCGCAGCGGCATCTCGCAGCGGCAGCTCCGGCGGCAGCGCGAACACGCTACCTGCTGGTACCGGCACGAGGTCCGCGATCGTACCGAGTGTGCTCCTGAAGGGATCCACGCAGCCGTAGACCTGTTGTCCGATGGCCAAATGCTCAGCGCCGGGTCCGCAGGCGGCGACTTCGCCCGCGAAATCCGAGCCCGCGCCGCGGGGCAGCCCACCCTTGACCAGGAACCGGAATTGCCCGAGCACGAGCTTCCAGTCCACCGGGTTGACGCTGGCCCAGTGCACCCTGACCAGCACTTCGCCCGCTGCCGGCGAGGGGTCGGGAACCTGCTCGAGCACGAGGCCGTCCAGCGAACCGCGCCCGTGGTAACGCAGCGCCCTCATTGACGATAACTCCGTCGGTCCGCAAAGATCAGGCATGCTGCCACGGGTGACCGTTGCTGTCCTGCTGGCCGCGGCCGCGCTGGTCGCGGGGGGCTGTGGCCGGCCTGACTCACCCGAGCAGCAGGTCAGGGCGGTCGTCGCTGCCGGCGAATCGGCGGCCGAGTCGCGTGACCTTGCGGCGCTGATGGACCTCGTCGCGGAAGACTACCTCGATGCCGACGGCCTCGGCCGGGACGAGCTTCGGAACTACCTGCGCGGCTACCTGCTGGCGCACCCCTCGATCAGCCTGGTGACGCGGATCGAGAGTCTGGATTTCCCTTACCGCGACATGGCTCGGTTGCGGCTCACGGTCGGCATGTTGGGTCATGGCGAGGGCGCCGGGGCGGCGCTCGATGCGGCCGCCGACCTGCACGAGGTCCAGCTCGAGCTCGTGCAGCAGGACGGCGACTGGCGGGTGCGGCGCTCCGCACACCGCTCGACGTTCGGCAACTGAGACTGCGGCGCGAAGAAAAAGGCCCGGTCTTGCGACCGGGCCAAATGCCTTCTCTCTCAGGAGAGGGGAATCTGCGGTTTGCCGCCGCTCAGAAGGAGTACTTGGTCGTGAACTGGAGGCGGTCCAGGTCGCCGTCCGCTCCGCTCTCGACTTCGCGTTTTGCATGGCGGTATTCCACGCCAAGATCGAGCTTCGCGAACGGCGAGTAGAACAGGTTCACGCCGATGCTTTCGCTGGACTTGTTCGCGTTTCCACCCACGAGCTTCTTCTTGTTGTCGTAGTCCTGGATCGCGTACCAGACCGTGCTGCGCAAGCTGTTCGTCCA
>DATIRA010000057.1:0-6631 GCA_035470225.1 Steroidobacteraceae bacterium
GCCAGTGACCCTCCCTGAGCGCGGGCTTGAACACGTAGAACTCGTCCGGGTTGACGGCGCTCTGCACGACGGTCTCGCCGAGGCCCCATGACGCGGTGATCAGCACCACGTCGCGAAAGCCGGAGTCCGTGTCCAGCGTGAACATCACACCGCTCGCGCCGAGGTCGCTGCGGACCATGTACTGGACACCGGCCGACAGCGCCACCTGTGAGTGATCGAAACCCTGGTGGACGCGGTACGCGATGGCGCGGTCGTTGTACAACGAGGCGAACACCTCGTGGACGGCCCGCACGACGTTGTCCGGACCGCTGACGTTCAGCAGCGTTTCCTGCTGGCCCGCAAACGAGGCTTCCGGCAGGTCCTCCGCGGTGGCCGAGGAGCGTACCGCGACCGCTGCATCGACGCCGTCCTGGCACATGCGCCGGTATCCCTGCAGGATCTCCTGCTCGAGTCTTGCCGGAAACGGCGTTTCCATTATCCACTGCCGGATCCGCGCGCCGGTCTCGGCCAGGCGCGCCACATCGTCCACGTCGAGCGCGTCGAGCTCGCGCGCGATGCGCTCGTCGAGACCGCCCTGTGCGAGGAAATCACGATAGGCGTCGGCCGTCGTCGCGAAGCCGTCCGGTACGCTGACGTTCAGGCCCGCCAGATTCGAGATCATCTCGCCGAGAGAGGAGTTCTTGCCGCCGACTTCCGCGACGTGATGGCGGCCGAGCTGCGCAAACGGAATGGTATAGGGACTCACGATCTACCCCTTGCCCGGTCGGGCATTGCGGTGGAACACTGCGCGACCGGATGACTGGAACGGAACTGCCCTGCTTATGACCCGGCGAACCATTTTTTTCGTTTCGGACCAGACGGGGGTGACCGCCGAGACCATGGGGCACAGCCTGCTGACGCAATTCGAAGACATCGAATTCCGGCAGGTGACTCTGCCATTTATCTCCAGCATTGACAAGGCGGAGCAGGCGGTGAGCAGGATCAATGCGACCGGCGCAGCCGACGGCCTGCGGCCGGTCGTGTTCAGCACGCTGGTGCGCGAGGATCTGCGCACAGTCGTCGCACGCAGCGACGGGCTGATGCTCGACTTCTTCGCCGCATTCCTGCGGCCGCTGGAGGAGGAACTCGGGGTCAAGTCCTCGATGCGCGAGGGCAGGGCGCACGGCATCACGAACCGCAGCGCGTACTCGGCGAGGATCGAGGCGACGAACTTTGCGCTGTCCGCCGACGACGGCGGTGCGCGCGCGGAATATCGTCGGGCCGACGTCATCCTGGTCGGCGTGTCGCGCTCGGGCAAGACGCCCACCTGTGTCTACATGGCCATGCAGTACGGTATCTTCGCCGCAAACTACCCCCTGACCGAGGAAGACTTCGAGAGCAACCGTCTTCCCGCGATGCTGCGCGAGCACCCGGCCAAGCTGTTCGGCCTGACCATCGCGCCGGCGCGCCTGCAGCAGATCCGCCAGGAGCGTCGTCCCGACAGTCGCTACTCCTCGCTGGCCCAGTGCGAGTTCGAGGTGCTCCGCGCCGAGGCGATGTTCAGGCGGTTCTCGATACCGAACATCGACACGACCGAGTGCTCGATCGAGGAGATCGCGAGCCGCGTGATCGAGCGCATGGGCATCGAGCGCCGGGTGCATCCCTGAGGCTTTCGCGGGTGTGTGCTGCGTCACGGAGGCGCGCGGACCCTGTGCTATATTCCGGCCATGTCAGCGGACAGCCAGTGCCTTAGTTCATGGCGTGCCCGGCCGGTCACTTTCGTGAGCCTGATGACGCTATACGAAAGCAACTACATCCGGCTGCGCGGCATCGTGGACGACGTGCGCGGGCTCTGCGGGCATGCGGTGTCGAGGACCCCCGGTGATTGCGACCTGCACCTCGAGGTGCTGGAGCATGCACCATACACTTCGATCCTGCGCCTGACGTACCTGTTCGGCGACGCAGGCGATAAGCTGGCCGACCCGGACCTGGAACTGCGCATCTACCACGATGCACGGCTCGCTGAGGCGAGCCGCTGCTCGCGGTGGGTCCGGCATCCCGCGCTGCGCAGCATTCGCTCGACGACGTCCGCGGCGCTCGGCGATCGCTGGCTGCGGAACATGATGCTCAACAAGTGGCTCGACTATCTCCACGATCGTGGGCATCGATTCGAGCGGATCATCGCGTCGCCGCGGCCTGCGGTGCATGAGTCTGCGTGACCGTCTGCGGGGCGTTGCCTGGCGACTGGCGGGCCGCGATGTCTCCGCCGAGGACGAACGTCTCCTCGAGTTGTTCCGCAATCGCACCGAGCTCAAGCGCGAGCTCGATGCGCTCGACGAGGAACGCCACCAGCTGCTCGACCGCCTGAAGCTGCAGGAGGGCGCGACGATGCGCGTCCAGGAGCAGCTCGACGCTCTCGAGCAGTTCCTGGGTCGGCCCGAGGAAGGCTACCGGTGCCTAGCGCACTTCCGGCTGCGCGGCGTCTGGCGGACCGCGGCCCGCAGGGTGCAGCACTTCTCCGCCGACCTGACCCGGCAGCAGAAGGACCGCGAGCGGCGGCAGCAGCTCGCAGCCTTCGAGCGTTCGCAACGGGACCGTCTGTCCGGGCTCGACCGCGAGCTCGCCGAGGCCAACGTGCTGGCGGACCAGCTGCAGGCCGAGCAGAAGCTCGCGCGGCAGCGACTGGCGGAGCTGCGGGGCTTCTGGAAGCTGCTGCGGCGCAGGCGTCTCGAGGAGGAGGTCGCGAACCGGGCCCTGCGCGTCGACACTGCGCTGACCGAGCTGACCGACCTTAGCGATCGCCGGCATGCGATCGAGTCGGAAGGTCCACCGCCTTTCGAGGGCTTGAGTCTCGAAGGCAAGCGTGCGGTCAATCTGGCCGTGATTGCGTTCGCGGAGAATCTGTACGATCGCCTCGCCGGCAGCGGTGTCGCGCAGCTCGCACGCCAGAGCATGCTCACGCGCGTGTACGACAGTGACTACGGCAACGGCGACGACTGCCTCGCGGTCATGAAGGCGGCCGAGTACGCGGCACGTGACCTGGAGCGACTGCAGGAGGACCTGCCGGACATCAAGGCCCGGGCGGACCGCATGCGCCGCACGGCGAGCTACCGCGGCGAGGGCGACGCGCTGCCCGAGCCGGAGAGCCTGGTATCGCCGGGGCAACGGGGTCCCGGCCAGCCGGTCAACGTGCTGCTCGAGGAGTACTGGGACGTGCAGCGCGCGCTGCAGCGCTGAGGCGGCCGGGTTCGACGCCGGCGGCGGCACCCGTGCGGCGCTAGGCCGCGGACTCCGGCAGCGCGGCCGGCGGAGCGGCGGGCGATTGCGATTCTGTCGCCGGCCGGCGCCGCGAGAACACGCGCCTGCCCCACAGGTGCAGGTCGTCGAACCAGACGTAGAACATCGGCACGATCAGCAGCGAGACGACGGCCGAGAACGCGAGCCCGCCCATGATGGCGCGGGCCATCGGGTAGTACGCGGGGCCGTTGCCGCTGCCGCCGACCTGCGCATCGCCGACCGCCAGCGGCAGCAGGCCCAGCAGCGTCGTCAGCACCGTCATCAGGATCGGGCGCAGGCGGTCGCCGCCCGCCTGCAGGATCGCTTCGCGTCGCGGCACACCCCGTTCACGCAGGTGGATCACGTGCGTGATCAGCACGATACCGATGTTCACGACCACGCCGATCAGGATCATGAAGCCGATCATTGCCATCATCGTGATCTTGGTCCCGGTCAGCGAGAGGAACCAGATCGAGCCGACGATCGCGAACAGGATCGAGGTGATGATCGACAGCGGGTAGAGCGTCGACTCGAACAGCGCGGCCATGACGAGGTAGATCAGCACGATCGCGAGGATCATGTTCTGTGACATGGTCTTCATCGCCTCGTCGTTGTCCTCCATGCTCTTGCCGAATTTCCAGCCGTAGCCGGCCGGGAACGGGAAGTCATCCATGACCGGATCGACGCGCTTGCGCGCCTCGTCCATCGTCAGGTTTTCGGCCAGGTTCGCGTTGATGACCACGGTCGTGAGCCGGTTGATGCGCCGGATCTCGCGATCGCTGGGCCGGACCTCGAAATCCGCGACCGCGCCGAGCTCGATGCGCGTGCCGTCGGGCAGCATGATCGGTATCCGGGCGAGGTCCTCGACGGACTGGCGGTCGGATTCCCGGAACGCGAGCCGCATCGTCAGCTCACGCTCGTCGGTGCGCAGCTCGGGCAGCTTGTCGCCGCGCATCGCGCCAGTGACCGTGAGCGCGACGTCCTCGGTGCTGAGCCCGAGCTGTGCGGCGCGGCTGCGATCCACGATGACCTGCACTTCCTCCTCGCCGCTGCCGGCCTCCGAGCGGACCGCCTCGAGCCCCGGCACCGAGGACAGCCGGTGCACGACGTCCTTCGAGACTTCCGCCAGGCGCTCGGTCGACTCGCCGGTCAGCTGCAGGCTGAAGCTCGAGGTCCCGGCGCCGCCCTGGTCGAACGAGAAGTTCGGCTCGCCGATGATGATCTCGGGCATGTCGGCCATGATGCGTTCCATCACCTCGCCGGCCGGGACCTTCGCGTCCTCCTTCGGGTTCAGGTACAGCCGGGTGCCGGCCTGGTCCGTGATCCAGTAGGAGTAGTAGGTCTTCAGGTCGAAACGTTCCCGGTTGGCCTCGAGGTAGGCCTCGACGCGGTTCACCGCCTCCTCGACCCTCGCGAGCGGGTAGGCGCCGTTGATGTGGTAGGGGAGCCAGAGCGTCCGGTTCGCTTCCTGCGGGAACGGGTCGACCTTCGCCAGCTTCAGCGCGAACAACGGCACCGGCGAGAGCAGGATCAGCAGCACGATCAGCGCCATCGTCTTGGGATGGTCCATGGCCCAGGCGAGGCGGCGCTGGTAGCGCAGCTGCAGCCGCGCGAACAGCGAGCCGGCCGCGACCGGCGGCGGCGGCGACATCCTGGAGGCCAGCATCGGGATCAGCGTCTGCGCTACCAGCAGCGAGGCCAGCATCGCGACGACGATCGGAATCGCGACGTGCACCAGGAAGATCGACATCTCGTTCTTCTCGCCGAACACCAGCGGCAGGAACACGATGATCGTCGAGAACGTGCCGGCCAGCGTCGCGAGGCCGACCTCCTTGACGCCGGCCAGCGTCGCGGCGAGCGGCTGCCCCGGCATCAGCTGCCGGTGGCGGAAGATGCTCTCGGTGACGACCACGGCGTTGTCGACCAGCATGCCGATCGCCAGCAGCATGCCCATCATCGTCAGGATGTTCAGCGTGAGCCCGAGGAAGTACATCGCGCCCAGCGTCACGAGCAGCGAGGCGGGCACCGCGAGGCTGACGATCACGGTGGTCGGCAGGTGCTTCAGGAACAGCAGCAGCATGAAGAAGCTGAGCACGGCGCCGATCATCCCGGCCTTGCGCAGTTCGCCGAGCGACTCGCGGATGCCGTCCGCCTGGTTGTTCAGCACGATGATGTCGAGCCCCTGCAGCTGCGGTACCCTGCGCGCTTCCTCGACCGTCGTCATCACGGCGTCCGCGACCTCGACCACGTTGGCCTGCGTAGCCTTGAATATGTCGATGCCGACCGCCGGGCGGCCGTCGATGTGCCGGCCGACCTTCAGTTCCGGCGAGAGCAGTTCCACCTGTGCCACGTCGCCGACGCGCACTCCGGGACTGATCGTGAGCTGGCGCACCTCCTCGAGCGTGCGCAGTTCCCCGATCGGCCTCACCGTGAAGCGCGAGCCGTTCTCGGTGATCTCGCCGGCGCTGACCGAGAAGTTGCTGGCTTCGAGCAGGTCGCGCAGTTCCCGCACGTCGATGCCGTAGGCGGCGATGCGGTTCGGGTCCACCAGCACCCGGACTTCGCGCGGCTCCACGCCCTGCAGCTCGACGCGCGCGACGCCCTCGATCCGCTCCAGCGGGCGCTTCAGGTATTTCTCCAGCGTGTCGTACTGGTCGGTCAAGTCGCGCGGCGAGGACAGCCGCAGGTTCACGACCGGCTCGTCCGAGGCGCTGAACGCGAACATCAGTAACCGGTCCGCGCCCTCGGGCAGCTGCGAACGTATCGCGTCGAGCTTGGTGCGGACCTCGAACGCGGCCGCCTCCGGGTCCCGGTCCCAGGCGAACAGCACGTCGATCTGCGCATCGTCCGCGCGCGCGTTGGCGCGGATCTCCTCGATGCCGGACAGCGTCGAGATGGCTTCCTCGACCGGGCGGATGATCAGCTTCTCGACTTCCTCGGGCGTCGAGCCGGGGTAGGGGATCTCGACCCGCATGCCCGGGAAGGTGATGTCCGGCATCGACTCGAGCCGCAGCAGCTTGCCCGAGATCATGCCGAAGGCGAGCACCGCGAGCCCGATCATGATCGTCGTGACCGGCCGCTCCAGCGCGATTCGCGTGTGCCTCATCTGGTCTTGCCTCAGCTGGTCGCGGCGGCCGGCTCGGGCTCGAGCCCGGCGGGCTCCGGTGCATAGCTCTTGCGGTCGAGCACGGAGTAGACGACCGGTATCACCAGCAGCGTCAGGAAGGTCGTGAGCAGCACGCCGCCGATGACCGTGATCGCCATCGGCGCGCGCACCTCGGCGCCTTCGCCGATGCCCAGCGCCATCGGCAGCAGGCCCAGAATCGTCGTCAGCTTCGTGATCAGGATGGGGCGCAGCCGCACCCGCCCGGCCTCG
>DATIRA010000058.1:0-12485 GCA_035470225.1 Steroidobacteraceae bacterium
GATAATCACCTCGGCCACCCGGTCCGACACCATGACGCCACCGATCGGCAGGTAGCCGGAGGACAGGCCCGTGGCGATGGTCATCAGGTCAGGGCGGATGTCGTAGAAATTGGAGCCGAACCATTCGCCGAGACGGCCGAAGCCGCAGATGACCTCGTCCGCGACCAGCAGGATCCCGTAACGGTCGCAGATCCGCTGGATCTCCGGCCAGTAGCTGCCGGGCGGAATGATGACTCCGCCCGCGCCCTGGATGGGCTCGGCGATGAACGCCGCGACCTTCTCGGCGCCGAGCTGCAGGATCTTCTGCTCGAGCGCCCGGGCCACCTGCAGCCCGAATTCCTCCGGCGAGAGGTCACCGCCCTCGCCGTACCAGTAGGGCTGCGGGATGTGGACGATGCCCGGGATCGGCAGCCCGCCCTGCTCGTGCATGAATCCCATGCCGCCGAGGCTGGCACCGGCCATCGTGCTGCCGTGGTATGCGTTCTCGCGACTGATGATGACCTGGCGCCCGCCCTGCCCGAGCAGGTCCCAGTAGCGGCGCACGAGCCGCACGACCGTGTCGTTGCCCTCCGAACCGGAGCCGGTGAAGAACACGCGGTTGAACTGTGGAGGCGTGAGATCGACGAGCTGCTTCGCGAGCTCGATCGCCGGCGGATGAGCGGTCTGGAAGAAACTGTTGTAGTAGGGGAGCTCCAGCATCTGCCGGTACGCGGCCTCGGCGAGCTCGCGGCGCCCGTAGCCCAGGTTCACGCACCACAGGCCCGCCATGCCGTCCAGGATGCGGTTGCCGTCGGAATCGTACAGGTATACGCCCTCCGCCTTGACGATCACGCGCGTCCCCCGGGCGTGGAGCATCTTGTAGTCGGTGAACGGATGCAGATAGTGCTGCCGGTCGAGCTCCTGCCAGGCGGCGGTGCTGCGGTCGAAGACGAACGGCTCGGGCTTGCTCATGACGGACCTCAGACGTTCAGCAGCAGGTGCTCGCGCTCCCAGGAGCTGATCACCTTGAAAAACGTGTCGTACTCGCTCTCCTTGACGGCCGTGTAGGCCATCGTGAACCGCTCACCGAGCAGGTCGACGAGGCGCTTGCTGTCGCGCAGCAGCCGGACGGCCTCCTCGAGGTTGCGCGGCAGCCCGAAAGGCATGTCGTAGGCGCTGCCGGTGATGGGCTCGGAGGGCTTGAGGCCCTCGACCATGCCCAGGTAACCGCAGGCCAGCGACGCGGCGATAGCCAGGTAAGGGTTCGCATCCGCGCCGCCCAGCCGGTTCTCGACCCGGCGACTCTCCGCGTCTGACAGCGGAACCCGCAGGCCCGCGGTGCGGTTATCGTAGCCCCACTGCGTATTGATGGGCGCCATCAGGTGGCGCGTTATCCGGCGGAACGAATTGACGTTCGGCGAGAACAGCGCCATCGCGGAAGGCAGGTATTTCTGCAGCCCCCCGATGTGCGCGAAGAACAGCGGACTGGGGTTGCCCGACTCGTCGCTGAATACGTTCCGTCCGCTCTTCGCGTCCACGACGCTCTGGTGTATGTGCATTGCGCTGCCCGGCTCGCGCGCCATCGGCTTGGCCATGAACGTCGCGTACATCTTGTGCCGGAAGGCCGCTTCGCGCGCGGTACGCTTGAACATGAACACCTGGTCGGCCAGCGACATCGCATCGCCGTGGATCAGGTTGATCTCCATCTGCGCCGCACCGTCCTCGTGGATCAGCGTGTCGATCTCGATTTCCTGCGCTTCGCAGTAGGCGTAGATGTCGTCGAACAGCGGGTCGAACTCGTTCACCGCAGCGATGCTGTACGACTGTCGTCCGACCTCGGGCCGCCCGGAACGCCCGATCGGCGGCTTCAGCGGATAGTCCGCGTCCGTGTTCGGTTCCACCAGGAAGAACTCGAGCTCAGGCGCCACGACCGGCCGCCAGCCCTGCTGCGCGTACAGGTTCAGCACGTGCCGCAGGACGTAGCGGGGCGCCATCGTCACTGGGCTGCCGTCGGAGTAAAAGCTGTCGTGGATCACCTGCGCGGTGGGCTCCGCCGTCCAGGGCACGACCCGGGTGGTCGCCGGATCGGCCTTCATGACGATGTCGATCTCGGCCGCGCTCATCGCGCGGTCGTCCTCGGGATAATCCCCCGTGACCGTCTGCAGGAAGATGCTCTCGGGCATGCGCATGCCCTCCTCTTCCGCGAATTTCATCGCCGGCATCACCTTGCCGCGCGCGATGCCGGCCATGTCCGGCACGACCGCCTCCACCTCGGAAATGCCGTGCTCTTTGAAGAATTGCCTTATCGGCGTACTCATGTCCTGCGTCCTCTGGCGTGCTCCCGGGCCGCCGCCCCGAAGGCTGCGAACAGGGCCCGCGAAAAATCGTTCTTCATCACCTGCCACTCCGGATGCCACTGCACCGCGAGCGCGAATCCCTGCGCGGAGCCGACCCGGAACGCCTCGATCAGGCCATCGGGGGCGAGCGCTTCGACCTCGAGTCCCTGCCCCAGCGTCGCGACACCCTGCGCGTGCAGCGAATTGACCTCGACGCGGTCGCTTCCTGCCAGCCTGCGCAGCCAGCCGTCCGGTCGCAGTTCAATCTCGTGGGCCAGCGCGTATTGCCGCTCGAGCGGGTCTTCCTTGTTCTCGCGGTGGTCCATCATTCCCGGCACCGACTGGACCTTCTGCCACAGTGTGCCGCCATATGCCACGTTCATTTCCTGGAAGCCGCGGCAGATCGCGAACAACGGCATGCCTGCCTCGACGACCCTCGGGATCAGCGGCAGCGTCGTGGCATCCCGGTGAGGATCGTGCAGCGTATCCGGCTCGCTGGGCGGACCCGAATACCGGTGCGGCTCGACGTTCGACGGGCTCCCGGTCAGCACGATGCCATCCACCGACTCGAGAATCGCATCGAGATCGCTCTGGTCACCGAGCGAGGGCAACAGCACTGGCGTGGCCTCTGCCGCCTCGACGATCGCAGCAATGTACTTCTCACCGACGCAGTGAAACGGATGCGGTCCGAGTATCCGGCGATCCGTAGGGATCCCGATGAGCGGTCTGGCGCGAGGCACGTTTAAGATCCTAGACAGCCGCATGGCAGCCGTCTGCTGGAATGGCGACCGATTAAACCACAGCCCAAGGGCGGTCGTCGCAGTGCAGCGCAAAAAGACCCGGTCATATCCCGATTGACGGCACGGCCCGACAGCCGGGGCCGGGCCGGGCTCGCTTGCCCGACGTGATCGCCAGAAGCTATTCTCGCCGGGCCTCGCGACGCCGCCGTCGCTAAATCCTAAACAAGCGGGATCACCATGCCGCAGTTTGCGGACTTCGACCAGGCCCGGGCCTGGCTGGAACTCAATCCCAGGGTTCGCTTCGTCGACCTGCTGCTGCCGGACCAGATGGGGATCCCCCGCGGCAAGCGCGTAACCGTCGAGGAACTCGAGACGGTCCACCGGACGGGACTGCTGCTGCCCGCGTCGATGTTCGCGCTGGACGTTCTCGGCGGAACCGTGCAGGAGACGGGTCTGGGTTTCGACGAGGGCGACGCCGACAGGGTCTGCCTGCCGCTGCCCGGCTCGCTGTCGGCGGTGCCGTGGCTGGGCGAGCAGGTCGCGCAGATGCAGGTCGCGATGTACGAGCACGACCGGCAGCCCTTCTTCGGCGATCCGCGGCACGTGCTCGGGGGCGTGCTGGCGAGATTTCGTGCGCAGGGCCTTAATCCGGTCGTCGCGGTCGAACTCGAGTTCTACCTGGTGGATCGCGAGCGCACGGCCGAGGGCTGCTGTCAGCCGCCGAGACAACCGTTGTCCGGCCGCCGCGAGCGCAAGACCCAGATCAACTCGATGGCCGACCTCGACCAGTACTCGGAACTGCTGGCTGCGATCGACGAGGCGGCGCGGATCCAGGAGCTGCCGGTCGGCACCGTCCTCGCCGAGTACGGGCCCGGCCAGTTCGAGGTCAATCTGCACCACGTCGACGACGTGCTCACCGCCTGTGATCACGCGATCCGCCTCAAGCGACTCGTGAAGGGCGTCGCGCTGCAGCACGGCTTCGAGGCGACGTTCATGCCGAAGCCCTACCGCGACCAGGCGGGCAGTGGCGCGCACCTGCACGTGAGCCTGCTCGACGAACGGGGAGAGAACGTTTTCGCGTCCGAGCACGCCGAGGGCAGTGCCGAGCTGCGGCACGCGATCGGCGGCCTCGTGGCGACGATGAACGACACGATCGCCGTCTGCGCCCCCACCGCGAACTCCTATCGCCGCTATCGACCCGAAGCCTACGTCCCGCTCAGCCCCTCCTGGTCGGTCAACAACCGTGGCGTGGCGTTCCGTATCCCGCATGGACCCGCCGCGAGCCGCCGCGTCGAGCATCGGGTCGCCGGATCAGACGCAAACCCGTATCTGCTCGCGGCCGTCGTGCTGGCGGGAATCCATCGCGGGCTCGCCGGTCGGCTGGACCCGGGACCGAGACTCGATGGCAATGCCTACCGTGACTCGGAGCCGACGATTCCGCTCGGCTGGGCCGAGGCCCTCAACATGTTCGAGCAGAGCGAATTCATCCGCGACTACCTCGGCGGGCGCTTTGCGGACCTGTATGCGCGGACGCGTCGCGGGGAGATGCAGGACTTCAACTCCTACGTGTCCCCGCTCGAGTATTCCTGGTACCTGGCCACCAGCTGAAGCATGCAGCACGTCGACTCCTACTATGCCGCCTCGGCGAATCCGTCGCCGGAGCGTCAGCCGCTGCGCGGCGAGCTCGCCGCCGACGTCTGCGTGATCGGTGGCGGGATCTCCGGCTGCTCGACGGCGCTGCATCTGGCCGAACGCGGCTACCGCGTCGTGCTGCTCGAGGGTCGACGGATCGGCTGGGGCGCTTCCGGGCGCAGCGGAGGACAGGCGCTGCCGGGCTTCGGTACCAGCATGTCCACGCTGCTGCAGCAGGTCGGCCGCGACGACGCACGGCGGATGTGGGACATTTCCGCCGAGGGCGTAGAACTGCTGCGCCGGCGGGTCGAGCAGCACCGGATCGACTGCGACCTGCACTGGGGGCAGATGCACGTCGGGGTCCGTCCGCGGCACCCGACCGAGCTGTCCGTGTGGCAGCGCGAGCTGGAGCAGGATTACGGATACCAGGGCCTTCGATACCTCTCCAAGGCGGAAGTCGGCGAATGGCTCGCGACGGATCGCTACAACTCCGGCCTGTACGACCCACGTGGCGGTCACCTGCATCCGCTCAACTACACGCTGGGGCTCGCCGCAGCCGCGGAGCAGGCCGGTGCGACGCTGTACGAGCGGTCGATGGTCACCCGGCTGGTGCCGGGCAACAAGCTGCGCGTCGAGACGGCGCAGGGCGTGGTCTCGGCGGAAAGCGCCGCGATCTGCTGCAACGCGTACATTGAAGAACTCGTGCCGGGCATCCGGGCCCGCATCATGCCGGTCGGCACGTACATCGTCGCCACGGAACCGGTCGGCGAGCAGAGGCTGCGTGAGACCATCCGGGACAACGTGGCCGTGACCGACATCAACTGGGTGCTGGACTACTTCCGCTGCTCGTCCGACCACCGACTGCTGTTCGGCGGGCGGGTCAGTTACTCGGGCCTCGACCCGTTGAATACGCGCGGCGTAACCCGGGCACGGATGGTCAAGGTGTTTCCGCAGTTCAAGGACCTGCGGATCGATTACGCCTGGGGCGGATGGCTGGACGTGACGATGAACCGCGCACCCGATTTCAACCGTATCGCGCCGAACATCTATTACCTGCAGGGCTTCTCCGGCCACGGCATCGCGCTGACCGGAATGGCCGGCGCTCTGGTCGCGGAGGCGATCGCCGGCCAGGCCGAGCGCTTCGACCTGTTCACGAAGCTCAAGCACCGCGATTTTCCGGGCGGCAGGATGCTCCGGACCCCGCTGCTGGTGCTCGGCATGCTCTGGTATCGGCTGCGTGACCTGTTGTGACCGGGTCGCGGGCCCCTGGACTGCTAAATAAGGACGAACAGGAGGACACCATGGTCAAGACAGCGACGAGGGCCGGATGCGTTGCCGCGCTGCTGCTGTTGCTGCAGGGCTGCGGCCAGGACAGCGGAACGGCCGGGACGGCGCCGATCCCGGATGAACCCGCCGCGGCCGTGGCGGTGCCGGAGACCGGCCTGGTCCAGCTCCGCGCGGTCGGCATGAGCTTCGAGGGTCCGTCGCAGATTCCGTCCGGCTGGACCACGTTCGAGTTCGTGAACGCCTCGAGCATGATCCACTTCGCATTGATCGACGTACCGCCGGCAGGGATCACCGCGGAGATCTTCACCAACACAGTCGGGCAATACTTCCAGGAGGCCATGGACGCGATGAACGCGGGCAACCAGGCCGGAGTCGACGCCGCCTTCGGCAAGTTCCCGGAATGGATCGGCGACCTCGGGCGTCACGGAGGACCGGGCCTGCTGTCGCCGGGCCGGACCGGCAGAACGACGGTCTACCTCGAGCCGGGTCGCTACATGCTCGAGTGCTACGTCAAGTCCGACGGCGTCTTCCACACGACCAGCCCCGGAGAGGGCCGGCTCGGCATGGTGATGGACCTCACCGTGACAGACGAGCTGAGCGGGGCGCCGGAACCGAAGGCCAACCTGACGCTGACCGTCCGTAACACCGGGATCGAGATTGCCGGCGGCGCGCCGGTAGCGGGCAGCAACACGATACGCGTGGACTTCGTAGAACAGCAGCAGTTGCCGTCCTTCGTCGGCAACGACGTTCACCTGATGAGAGTCGACGGAGACGACAGCATCCGCCTGGCGGATGCATGGCTCGACTGGCGTACGAAGGACGGCCTCGAGGACCCGAGCCCCGTGACCTTCCTCGGCGGAATCAACGACATGCCCGCAGGATCGCGCGGCTACTTCACGGTCGACCTCGAGCCTGGCGAGTATGCGTTCATCGCCGAGATGCCGGGACCGCTGGACGCGGGCTTCGTGCTGCCGTTCAGCGTGCCGCCTGCCGGGTAGCGCGGTACCTCGGCATCGGTCGGTCCGACGCCCGTGCGGCGTTCAGCGGCCGAGCCACTGGATGCCGTACAGGTCGTGTCTGCGATCCATCAGGTTGCGCACGGTGCCTCGCTGGCGTGCCTCGCGCAGCGCCCGCAGGCTGAGATCCGCGATCGCGACCATTTCCGAGTTCGGCGTCGTATCGGCGGCGATGCCGTCGCGTGCGAACGGGAAGTCGCAGGGCGTCAGGATGCAGCTCTGCGCGTAGTGGATGTCGTTGTTGTGCACGTTCGGCAGGTTCCCGCAGCTGCCTGACAGCGCCACGTAGATCTGGTTCTCGACAGCCCGCGCCTGTGCGCAGTAACGCACGCGGCAGTAGCTCTGGCGCTCGTCGGTCAGGAACGGTACGAACAGGATGTTGATGCCCTGGTTGACCAGGTGCCGCACCAGCTCCGGAAACTCGCAGTCGTAGCAGATCAGCACGCCGATCGGGCCACAATCCGTGTCGATCAGCGAGGCGGTCTGCCCTCCGACGATGTTCCACCAGTAGCGCTCGTTCGGGGTCGGGTGGATCTTGTCCTGGCTGACGACGCGCCCGTCCCTGAGGAATACGTGCGACACGTTGTGTACGGTGCCGTCCCGGAGCGACGGCGTGGACCCGCCGATGATGTTGATATTGAATTTCAGCGACAGCTCGTGGAACAGCTCCTTGAGCCGCGTCTCGTAGTTCGTGAGCCGCTCGATCGACACGTGCGGCGGCAGCTCCTCGTTTTCGATCGACAGCAGCTGCAGCGTGAACAGCTCCGGGAACAGCACGAAATCCGCGCCATAGTCCGCGGTCGTGTCGACGAAGTAGTGCACGAACTGGCGGAACTCGTCGAACTCCCGTATACGCCGCTGCCGATACTGCACGCTGGCGACGCGCACCCGGTCGATCAGGTTCCGCCGCTCGATCACGGCCGGACCGACACGCTCGTCGAAGTCCGGATTCCGCCAGATCAGCTGCACACCGTAGCCCATGGAGTCCTTGTCCAGCGGCAGATACCCCGGCAGGACCCCGATCAGCTCATAGCCCTGCCGCAGCTGGAAGTTCAGCACCGGATCGCGGAATCGCTTGCTGATCACGGCCTGCACGTACTCGTCCGGGCCGGAAACGAGCCTGGCGCGACGGTGGTAATTGGGAATGCGTCCGACGATCACGATACCCCGCAGCCGCTGACTGCGGCACAGCCGTCGCCGGGCCCGGTAGAACCGCTGCCCGATCCGGTACCTGCGCAGCGCCGGATCCACGCAGACCTCGTAGCCGTAGAGGTAGTCGCCCGCGTCGTCATGCGTCGTGCCGTAGCCGCCGCCGGTGGCCTCCTTCCAGGTATGTGGGACCAGCGCCCGCTCGCCCGGCAGGCGGATCGACGCGCAGTAGCCGGCAACTTCACCGTTCAGTAGCGCGATCAGGTGCCCCTCCGGGTAGGAACTGACCTGGGCGCGCAGCATGTCCTTCGGATACGGCGGCATGTCCGGGTAGACCCGTTCGACGAGCCGGCTGATCGCGTCGATGTCCTGCAGCGTCGCCTCCCGGATCTCGAGCCTCGCGGAAGAGGACTTGCTCGTCTCACTTTTCGACATGGGCCTGGTCTCCAGTCGCGTCGAGCTTTCGCAGGAAGGGTAGCGAGAAAACAGACAGGCCCGCCAGTGCGATCAGCGCGCCGCCATAGCCGAGCGGTGCCACGAGGCGACCTGCGATCAGCGCGGACGCGGACTCGCAGGCGTTGGTCAGCGCCATCAGCAGGCTGAACCGGGTGGCCGCCCAGTGACCCTTGACGATGTTCATGAAGCAGGCATAGCTGGCGCTGATCAGGAATCCGGCGCCCAGGTAGACCGCTCCGAACAGCGCGAGATGCGTGTAGCGGCCCTCGGGCAGGACATCGGCGGAGACCGAGTATCCCAGTGCGGAGGCCGCGATCGCAGTGCCGAGCACGCCGAGCGCCACCGCCCCCCTGAGGCCGAGCCGATCGGCCAGCACGGCTGCCAGCAGGCCACCGGTTGCGAGCCCGATCGGTGCGATCGCGCCGAAGAAGGCCGAGCGCAGTGCTGGCTCGAACCGCAGGTCCACCAGCAGCGGTCCCGACAACGCGCCGACCGCTTCGAAGCCGGCGCCGGCCAGCAGCGCGACGCCGATCGCCGGAACCAGCGCCCGGCTCAGCAGCTGGCCAAGTCCGCCGCCCTCGGCAGAAGAGCGGCTCTGCGGGCGCGGAGGCTCGCGGGCCATCAGTGCGACCACCAGCATCGGCAGCCAGACCAGCGCGACGACAAGGCCGATCGCGAGTCGCCATCCGACGGTGTAGATGATCATCGGTACCGATGCGGCAGCCACGGCCCGCCCCGCCGTCATGCCGAACTGCATCCAGCCGTTGATGTTGCCGAGGCGATCCGCCGGTACGGTACGAATGCACAGCGCGTCGATGGCCACGTCCTGCACTGCAGCAAAGCAAGCGTGAATGAACAACAGCCCGAGCAGCAGCGCGAAGCCCGGCAGCGACTCGTGCGCGGCGAGCGGCAGCAGCGCGAAACCCATCGCGAGCTGGCAGCCGAGGATCCAGCTGCGCAGCCTCGCGCCTCGCGCCACGCTGCGGTCGATCGCGGGCCCGGCCAGGAACTTCAATGTCCATGGCACCGCCAGTGCCGCGGTCAAGGTCGTGATGCGGTCTACCTGTACCGACTGCTCGCGAAGGACCGCCGGCAGGGCCCACCAGAGAAAGCCGATCGGCACGCCCTCGGCGAAATAGAGCGTCGTGAACAGCAGGCGGTCGCGACCCGCGGGCCCGAGGAAAGCCTGCCTAGGGCCCGCTCGAGTCGATGCGTCGGGCGTCAACTGTCGCCTTCGAACGAACAACCCGACGTGCAGGTCTCGTGCACCACGACGCGACAGATCTCAGGAAGTCCCGGCGCAAGTTCCCTCCAGATCCAGCGGGCGAGGTTTTCGCTGGTCGGGTTCTCCAGTCCCTCGATCTCGTTCAGGCAGTGGTGGTCTAGGCGCTGGAAAAGCGGCGCGAACGCATTCTTCAGCAGCGCGAAGTCCATCACCCAGCCAGTGCGCTCTCCGACCTCTCCGCGGACGTGTATTTCTACGCGGAAGGAATGGCCATGCATCCGCGCGCACTTGTGGCCGGCCGGCACGTTCGGCAGCCAGTGCGCGCATTCGAGCGTGAAGGTCTTGAAAATCTCCATCGAGCCTCACCGTTACCCGGCCGCGTGTCCGGGGAAGAAAGCGCCACCGGGATTCTCGCAGCAATTGCGCCGACTTTCCCGGGCTGCGCTGCTCGGGATCAGCGGGCGCAACGCCCGGGTTCGCATGCCGGACTCACCGGCTCCGGCGCAGCAGGTAGCAGACATGTATTCGGGCGTTGCGCTCGAAATCGACCGGCAGCGTTGCGCGGCTCAAGTCCTCGACCTGGAAGTCCGACAGGGCCTCGTGATCGAGCCGGAATCGCTGGCTGTTGTTCGAGAACACGATCATGCCGTCCGGCTCGAGCAGGCTTGCGGCCTGCCGCAGCAGGCCGACGTGGTCACGCTGCACATCGAAGTCCTTCTCCATCCGCTTGGAACGCGAGTGCGTCGGCGGATCCACGAAGATCAGCCCATAGCGCCGGCCCGGCGCGCCGGCCTGTTCATCCAGCCAGCGCAGGCAGTCTTCGCGGACGAAACCGTGCCCGGGCCCCGCGAGCCCGTTCAGCGCCAGGTTGCGCTCGGCCCAGTCGATGTAGGTGCGCGACATGTCGACCGTGGTCGAGGAGGTCGCACCGCCGCCCGCCGCGTACACGGTCGCGGTGCCGGTGTACGCGAACAGGTTCAGGAAGCTCCGGCCCCTCGCCTGCTCCCCGACGAACCGGCGCGTCAGCCGATGGTCCAGGAACAGGCCCGTGTCCAGGTAATCGGTGAAGTTGACGAGGAAGCGGTACCGGCCCTCGCGGACCTCGTGGAACTCCCCGCTCGCCTCCAGCTTCTCGTACTGGGCGCCGGCCTTCTGCCGCCGGCGAGTGCGCAGATGCACGCGCCCGGGGGCAATGCCGAGCACTTCCGGCAGCACGGAAAGCGCCTCGTCGCGGCGCGCCCGTACCGCATCCCTGGCGATCGTGGCAGGTGCCTCGTACTCCTGCACGTAGGCATGGCGTGCCTCGTTGCCATAGACGTCGATCGCGAACGCGTACTCCGGCATGTCCGCGTCATAGACACGGTAGCAACAGACGTCTTCCCTGGCGGCCCAGCGTGACAGGCGCTTGAGATTCTTGCGCAGCCGGTTCGCGAACATCGCCGCGCCTGGCCGCAGGCGTGCCCGCTCGAGTCGCTCCGCCCGCGCCGTCTCGCGGTCCGGTTCCACCGCGGAGGCGTCGAGCCGCAGTCGCAGCAGCCGGCACTCGATCGGTCCGTTGAAGAAAGTGTGTGTCCTGTAGGCCCGCAGTCCGAGCGACCTGCCGAGCTGCGGGCTGCCGGTAAACACCGCCGCTTCCCAGGCAGGGAAGCATCGCATCAGGGTCTGTCCGAGTTGCGCGTAGACGGGCGCTAGCGTTTCCTCCTCACCGAGCCTCGCACCGTAGGGTGGATTCACGAGCACGAGCCCGGTCGCCTCGCGCGCCGGCTCGAGCCCGGCGAGCTCGCGCCGCGCGAAGACGAGCTGGTCGCCGAGACCGGCCCGGTTCGAGTTTGCGAGTGCCGCCCGGACCGCCGGCAGGTCGCGGTCGTAACCGCGCAGCCGTCCAGGCTCGAGTGACTCCAGCCTGCGCGCGGCGACTGCCTGCTCGCGCAGCTGCTGCCAGGCGGCGGCGTCGTGCTGCAGCCATCGCTCGAAAGCGAACTTTCTCCGCAGCAATCCGGGAGCGATCTGCGCCGCGATCAGCGCCGCCTCGATCACCAGTGTCCCGGAGCCGCACATCGGGTCGGCGAATGCACCGCCAGCCGACGCGATTCCTGGCCAGCCGGCGCGCAACAACAGCGCCGCCGCCAGGTTCTCCTTCAGCGGCGCCTCGACGCCGGACTGGCGATAGCCACGCCTGTGCAGCGGCTCGCCGCAGAGGTCTATCCCGACTTCGACCCGTTCACGCGCGAAGCGCAGGCTGATCCTCAGATCCGGAGAGGTGAGGTTCACCGAAGGGCGCAGGCCTTCGCGCTCCCGGAACCGGTCGACGATGGCGTCCTTGGCCTTCATGGCCGCGAACCGGGTGTGTCGCAGCCAGCCTGGCGGCTGCCCGACGACGTCAATCGCGATCGAGCCCTCGCCACGCAGGTGCTCTTCCCAGCACAAGGCCCGCATGCCCTGATAGAGATCGTCCGGCGTGCCCGCCCCGAACTCGCCGAGGCTGAGCAGGACGCGGCTGGCCGTGCGCGAGTGCAGACAGGCCGCATAGCCCGCCTCAAGCGGCCCGCGGAAGCTGACGCCGGCCGGGTGTTCCCGCTGCACGTCGATTCCAAGGGGACGCAGCTCTCCGGCGAGCAGGTCGGCCACGTTGCGCGGACAGGCGGCGAAGAACTGCAGCTGCACG
>DATIRA010000059.1:0-4057 GCA_035470225.1 Steroidobacteraceae bacterium
GGCCTGCCAGCGCGAGCTGCGGCGCGGCGGGCAGGTGTACTTCGTGCACAACAGCGTCGAGACGATCGACGCGGCTGCGGAGCGACTGGCCGCGCTGGTACCGGAGGCGCGTATCGCCATCGGCCACGGGCAGATGCGGGAACGGGAACTCGAGCGGGTGATGCTCGATTTCTACCATCGGCGCAGCAACGTGCTGGCCTGCACGACGATCATCGAGAGCGGCATCGACGTTCCGACCGCCAACACGATCGTCATCGATCGCGCCGACCGCTTCGGCCTCGCCCAGCTGCACCAGCTCCGCGGTCGCGTCGGCCGCTCTCACCACCAGGCCTACGCGTATTTGATCACGCCACCGCGCGAGGCCATGACCACCGACGCAACGCGCAGGCTCGAGGCGATCGAATCACTGGATGATCTCGGCGCCGGTTTCGTGCTCGCGACCCACGACCTGGAGATAC
The DNA here is from genome assembly GCA_035470225.1 of Steroidobacteraceae bacterium. Taxonomy (GTDB): domain Bacteria; phylum Pseudomonadota; class Gammaproteobacteria; order Steroidobacterales; family Steroidobacteraceae; genus DATIRA01. The sequence continues at coordinate 459 of DATIRA010000059.1, forward strand.
GTGGAGCGGGCGAACTGCTCGGAGAAGACCAGAGCGGCCAGATCCACGAGATCGGCTTCGCGCTGTACCTGGAACTGCTCGAGCGCGCGGTATCCGCGATGCGCGACGGGCGCGCGCCGGAACTCGAGCGCCCGCTGCATCACGGCCCCGAGATCGACCTGCACCTGAGCGCGCTGCTGCCCGAGGAGTTCCTGCCGGACGTGCACGCGCGACTGGTCATGTACAAGCGCATCTCCGGGGTACGCTCGCCAGCCGAGCTCGAGGACCTGCACGCAGAGACCGTCGATCGCTTCGGGCCCCTGCCGGAGCCGACCCGCAACCTGTTCCGGGTCGCGCGACTGCGGCTGCGGGCAGCCGGGATCGGTGTCGAGCGCCTGGACGCCGGGCCGGCCGGAGGCTCCGTCAGCTTCACGGAGCAGACGGCGATCGACCCCGGCGCACTGATACTGATGGTCCAGCGCAGCGGGCGCAGCATGCGTTTCGACGGCCCGAACCGCATACGATTCTCCGGCAGCTACGCCGACGAGCGGCAGCGCTTCGAGCTGGCAGACCAGCTGCTCGGCTCGCTGGAGTCCTGCCTCGCCCGCGACTGAGCCGGCGACGGGTCAGCGGCGGGGCGGGCCCGCGATCGCCCTGTTGCCGCCGTCCAGCTTCGCACGCTGCATGGCATCGGACGCGGCGTCGAGGATGCTCTCGCTGGTCGAACCGCGCGGCGGGCTCGACACGACGATGCCTGCACTGGCCGTGAGGTAACGGCCCGTCGGGGAACGCGGGTGGTGAATCGCGAGTGCCCGGATCCGGGAAAGGATCGTCTCCGCATAGCGCAGCGCCGCCGGCTCGTCCATTGCCGCGGTGAGCACGACGAACTGGTCCTCGCCGAAATGAGCCACGACGTCGCTTGCACGCCGCATCGCCGAGGCGATCGTACGCCCCACCTGTCGCAGCACGTTGTCCGTTGCACCGCGGCCGAACACCTCCCGGTAGGCGGCGCAGGCGTCGACATCGAATCGCATGATCGTCACTGCGCGCTCGTCGCGTTGCGCGATCGACCAGTCTCGCCTGAGCACCTCCAGGAAATGCTCGGGGGTCGCAAGGCCGCTCGAGCGATCGAGCGCCGCGGCAAGCGCGCCAGGCGAACGCCGCGGCACGGGCCGGTAGAAAAGCGCAACCTTGCCCCCCTGCAGCAGCTGCGTCCAGCGCTCGCAGTCGATGCAGCTGCCGTCGCCGGCACGGAGCATCACACGCACGCCCATGCCCGCGCTGGTCAGCGTCGGATCCGCGGGCGCCTCGGCTTCGACCTCGTCGATACGCCGTCCCGAGAACCACTCCTCTGGAAGACGCAGCAGCGCCGCCAGCGTCGCGTTGACGTAGGCGAAGCAGGCCACGCCCTCCCGGCTCTCGGCGATCGCGATGCCGTCAGGGGCCTGTTGCAGCAACTCCGCCAGGACGCGGGGATCGATCGAGGTCATTGGCAGTTTCCGGCCCGCTAGGCGTCAAGCTGTAGTTTAGGCGCATCCATGCAGTGATCGATGGCCTGGCGGCACTCCCGCCAGCGAGTACTGCCAAGCAGTTCTCGCCTTGAGGGGGCTTCACGCCCGTGTAACCGGACCAGCCGCACCTGGCTCAGCGGGTCCGCTGCGCCCTCGAGCTCATCAAGTGTCTCGAGCACGCCCGGACGGTCGTTACACACTGACAGCACGTCGCAACCCGCCGACAGCGCCGCTGCAGCCCTCTCGTGGATCCTGCCGGCGAAGGCCGCGCCACCCATGCTGAGATCGTCGGAGAATACGGCCCCGGTGAAGCCGAGATTCCAGCGCAGCTCCTGCTGGATCCAGCGCTTCGAGAAACCCGCTGGCGCATCGTCCACTTCGGGAAACAGCACGTGCGCGACCATCACGGCCGGAAGGCCGTTCGCGATCAGTCGCCGGTACGGCAGCAACTCGCCGTCCAGCGCATCGAGCGGGCGGCGGTCGACCGGAAGTGCCTTGTGCGAATCCGCAACCACGGCCCCGTGGCCCGGGAAGTGCTTCGCCGTCGCGGCCATGCCCGCCGAACGCATGCCCTGCATGCACGCCAGCGCCAGCGTCGCGACGACCTCCGGGTCGCGATGGTAGGCGCGGTCGCCGATGACCTCGCTGACACCGTGGTCGAGATCCACACAGGGAGCGAAGCTCAGGTCCACACCAGCGGCCCGTAGCTCGGCCGCGAGCAGCCAGCCGCACTGCCAGGCGAGGCGGCGCCCGGCCTCGGGATCGAGATCGTAGGCGTGGCCGATCGCGCGCTGCGCGGGCAGCGCCGTAAAAGCCTCGCGGAACCGCTGGACGCGGCCGCCCTCGTGATCGACCGTCACGAGCAGTGCGGGACTGCGGATCGAGCGGATCTCCGCGACCAGCGCCTCGAGCTGCGCCGGGCTCTCGTAGTTGCGGCTGAACAGGATCACGGCGCCGACCAGCGGATGCGAAAGCACGCGCCGGTCCTCGTCGGTGAGGCCCGTGCCCGCTACGTCGACCATCAGCGGTCCCAGCGTCATTGTCCAGGCTCCTTGCGGCCGCCCGTTGCCCAGCCGGGCCAGGGATGCAGGGCCAGATGCGAGTTGAAGTATCGCTGATCCAGCGTCACCTCGGTGCCGAGCCAGGGTGGCCGGGCGAAGGCCTCCTCCTCCCGTTCCAGCTCCAGCTCGGCCAGGACCAGTCCCGCGTTGTCGCCGAGAAACTCGTCGACCTCCCACTCGTGGCCTTGCCAGGGAACGATGTGCCTCAGCTTCTCGATGCGCCCCCCGCCGCAGAGCGACTCAAACATCACCGCGGCGTCCGGCAACGGAACGTCATACTCGAATTCGATCCGGCTCGCACCACGCACGCGTCCCTTCAAGCCGAGCCAGGCGCGCTCGCCGGCGACCCGGACCCGGACTGAGCAAGCGGAGCTGCCGGCCAGGTAGGCCTGCCGCAGGTGACAGCTGCGCTGTACCTGTTCCCGCCAACCGTCGCCTTCCACGAGAAATTTGCGCTCGATCTCGATCGCCATGCTGCCGGCCGTCAGCGCTCGAAGAGCGCCATCGCCTCGCTGTGAATGGTGTGGGGGAACATGTCCATGACCCCGGTAGCGCCCAGCCGGAAACCGTGCTCGTTCACCAGCCGGCCGGCGTCCCTCGCGAGCGTCGCGGGATTACAGGATACGTACACGACACGGCTGGCCCCGCTCGCGGCAACCACGCCGAGCACCTCGGCGGCTCCGGCACGGGGCGGATCGAGCAGCACGGCATCGTAACGACGGCCTGCCCAATCCGTGTCCGAGCAGTCCGTCGAGAGATCGGCGACGTGGAAGCTCGCATTGCCGAGGCCGTTGTCGCGCGCATTGCCTCGGGCCCGCTCGACCAGCCCCGCATCGCCCTCGACGCCGACCACCTGCCGCGCAAGCCGCGCGAGCGGCAGCGAGAAGTTGCCGAGCCCGCTGTAGAGATCCAGCACCGTAGCGTCGGTTCCCGCGCCGAGCAGCCCGATCGCCTGCGCGATCATCGCCTCGTTGATCCAGGCATTCACCTGCACGAAGTCGGTCGGCTCGAATGCGATGCGCAGCCCGTAGTCCGGCAGCGAGTAGCC
>DATIRA010000060.1:0-1525 GCA_035470225.1 Steroidobacteraceae bacterium
ACGCTCCCCGCCGTCGCCCACGACACCTGGCTCGGGTATCCACCGGGACTCTTCCTGCTGTTCGCCACCGAGATGTGGGAACGCTTCAGCTACTACGGCATGCGGGCGCTGCAGGTGCTGTCGCTGGTAGCCGGGGTCGAGGTCGCCAATCCCGGCTTCGGCTGGTCGCAGGCCGAGGCGCTGAAACTCTATGGACTTTTCACGGGTTTCGTCTATTTCACGCCGTTGATCGGCGGCTGGCTGGCGGACAACTACCTGGGACAGCGCAAGTCAGTGATCATCGGCGGCCTCGTGATGGCCGCCGGCCAGTTCACGCTCGCGTCGGCCATTCCCGGCAACCTGAGCCTGTTCTACGCGGGGCTGGTGCTGCTGGTGATCGGCAACGGCTTCTTCAAGCCGAACATCTCGACGATGGTCGGCGACCTGTACGAAGAGGGCGATTCGCGTCGCGACGGGGCCTTCACGATCTTTTACATGGGCATCAATGCCGGCGCCTTCCTTGCGCCGCTGGTCTGCTCGACGCTCGGGGAAGACCCGACCTACGGCTGGCGCGCGGGTTACTTCGCGGCCGGTGTCGGCATGATCATTTCGGTGATCATCCAGCTGGCACTGGCCCGGCGCTATCTCGGGGACATCGGCGTCGCGCCGGCTGCGCACCGCGCGCTGCAGAAGAGCGGCGGCAAGAAGGCGCCGCTGACGCCGGACGAGCGCGACCGCCTGCGGGTCATATTCATGCTGTTCGTCTTCGTCGTGCTGTTCTGGGCCGCCTTCGAGCAGGCCGGTGGCCTGATGAACATCTACGCGAACGAGAAGACCGATCGCATGGTCGGCGCTTTCGAGGTACCGGCCGGCTGGTTCCAGTCATTGAATCCGCTGTTCATCGTCGTCCTTGCACCGATGTTCTCGATGATGTGGGGCAGCCTCGGCAAGGTGGGCCGAAATCCCAGCACGCCCCGCAAGATGGTGCTCGGCCTGATCCTCACCGGCATCGGCTTCCTTGCCATGGTCGGAGCAGTCTACGAGCAGGCCGCCACCGGCAAGGCGAGCATGTGGTGGCTGGTCGTCGCCTACTTCTTCCATACGACCGGCGAGCTGTGCATTTCGCCGGTCGGGCTCTCGATGGTCACGAAGCTCTCGCCGCTGCGGCTCGCCTCGCTGATGATGGGCGTCTGGTTCCTGATCAATTTCGTCGCCAACTGGCTCGCGGGAATCATCGGCTCCTATGCCGAGAGCCTCGGCGAACTGGCCATCTTCGGCGGCCTAGCCGTGACGCTGTTCGTATTCGCGGTCGTGCTCTGGATGCTGTCGGGCACACTGGTGCGCTGGATGCACGGCGCGGAAGACGTCAAGCACGCCTGAGGAGAGACGCGGCATGTCGAAACTGAAGATCATCGCGGCCGGCGTGGCGCTGGCGCTGGGCGGTACCTGTGCTCTCGCCACGACGCCCGAGGAGCCTGCTGAGGAGTTCATCGACCGGATCAGCGACGAGCTGCGTGCGCTGGCGGACGAGCTGAACGCGGCGGGC
>DATIRA010000061.1:0-17612 GCA_035470225.1 Steroidobacteraceae bacterium
CCCATCTCGCCGAAGAACTGGCCCTTGTTCAGGTAGGCGAGGACCATCTCGTTGCCTTCCTCGTCCTCGATCAGGACTTCGACCGAGCCCTTGATGACGAAATACAGGACGTCCGGAACGTCACCGGCATGGATCAGCACGGTCTTGGACGGCACCGTTCGGATCCTGCAGTAGCTCAGGAAGCGATTGATCGCCGGAATCTCGCTCAACGGCCTGCCCGCTGTCTCCATGCCTGGCTCCCTTGCCACCCTTATGTAAAAGTTCCCCGGATTTAATACGACTGCGCGCGGTGTCGCAACCGTTCAGACGCGGTAGGCCGTCCAGGTCATGACCCTCGCGACCCGACGCATCAGCCGTTGCACCAGCCCCGGGAGCTCCCGGCCTCCTGCCTCACGTGCTTCCTCGCCGTGACGCGCCTCGTCGAGCTTCATCTGCGCGACGATCCGGCGCGAGCGGGCATCGTCCTCCGGCAAGAGGTGCAAGTGCGACTCCAGGTGCTCGATGACCTGCCGCTCGGTCTCGGCCACGAATCCGAGGCTGTTACGATCGCCCGCGAGTCCGGCAACTGTGCCGATCATGAACGAACCCGCGTACCAGACCGGCGCGAACAGGCTGGTGCGGGAATCGAGCTCCCGGACTCGCTGCTCGCACCAGGCCAGGTGGTCGGTCTCGTCCCGGGCCGCCTCGAGCAGCCTGCCACGGACGGCCGGATTGCGTGCCGTCAAGGCCTGGCCGTGATAGAGCGCCTGGGCGGCGATCTCGCCGGCGTGGTTGACCCTCATCAGGCTGGCCGCGTTCCTGCGCGCCTCGGGCTCGTGGACCGACTCCGGCTCGTCCCCGGCCGGGCTGGGTCGCGCCGCCACATTCGAGGCTGCAACGGTCCGCAGTCCCCGGTCGAACTCGCGGATCAGCCGGTCGGCGAGGCTCTGGTGTCGGTTCGGGCCGGGCATCGCGGGCGACTATATATAAATCGGGCGACTATATATAAATAAGGTGTCCCGCGGGTGGCCTCCGGGCCCCACGCCGGGGCTTTGCAATGACCGGCCTCCTGCATTATGATTTGCGGCTCTTTGCAGAACTCACAGGTTCCCTGGAGTCTCCGATGACGACCGTATTTGCACGGCCCGAGCGGGTGCGGCGCGACTGGTACGTGGTGGACGCGAGCGGCAAGACGCTCGGCCGCCTGGCGACCGAGCTCGCGACCCGGCTGCGCGGCAAGCACAAGGCCGAGTACACGCCGCACGTGGATACCGGCGACCACATCATCGTGCTGAACGCCGAGAAAGTCCGCGTGACCGGCAACAAGCTCAAGGACAAGGTGTACTACTGGCACACCGGCGCCATCGGCGGCATCAAGAGCCGGTCGCTCGAGAAGATGCTGGCAGAGCACCCGGAACGGGCGATCGAATACGCGGTCAAGGGCATGCTGCCGAAGAACCCGCTCGGACGGCGCATGTTCAAGAAGCTGCACGTGTTCCAGGGCGGCAAGCATCCGCATGCGGCCCAGCAGCCCAAGCCGCTCGAAATCTGATCAAGTCGAGGCCAATCAAGATGCCCGCCAGCACGAACTACGGGACCGGTCGCCGCAAGACCTCCACGGCCAGGGTCCATATCCGGACCGGTACCGGCAACATCCGCATCAACGGTCGCTCGCTCGAGGAGTTCTTCGGGCGCCAGACGGCCCGCATGATCGTGCGGCAGCCGCTCGAGACGGTCCAGATGACCGACAGGTTCGACATCGACGTGAACGTCGTCGGAGGCGGCAACACGGGCCAGGCTGGTGCAATCCGCCACGGTCTGACGCGCGCGCTGATCGATTACGACGAGACGCTGCGCAAGCCGCTGCGCGATGCCGGCTTCGTGACGCGCGACGCGCGTGAAGTCGAGCGCAAGAAGGTCGGCCTGCGCAAGGCCCGTCGCGGCACTCAGTTCTCGAAGCGTTAAGATATCGGCAATTGAGCGGCGTCCCGGGGCGCCGCCCGCCGGCCGGTTCATTGGGGGATCGTCTAGCGGTAGGACTACGGACTCTGACTCCGTCAACCTAGGTTCGAATCCTAGTCCCCCAGCCAGCAACGAAGCCCGCCGCCAGGCGGGCTTCTGTTTATCCGGCAGCCCCGGACAGCCTCAGCCTCGGACCGGGGCCGGCCCACAGTCCTCGATGGCGTCCGCAAGCAGCTCGATCCAGTGCCGCACCGGCACAGGCGCGACAGTGCGGAGGTGCTCGAGACAGCCGATATTCGCGGTGGCGATCGCCTCCGGTTCTCCGGCCATCAACGCTGCGAGCTTTCTCTGCTGCAGCGCATTCGAAATATCCCGCTGCAGTATCGAGTAAGTTCCCGCGGAGCCGCAGCAGTCGGTCGGGTTTGCAACCTGCGTGAGCGTGAAACCCGCGGCTTCGAGCAGCGCCTCCACCCGACCCGCGAGTCGTTGTCCGTGCTGCAGCGTGCACGGGGACTGCAGCGCCACGCGCGAACGTTGCTTGGGGATGAGCCCGGTGCGGGCGAGATCCCGAACCTCGATGAGTTCGCTGATGTCGCGGGTCGCGGCGCTGACCCGCTGCGCCAAGGCCGACCACTGCGGATCGTCCTGCAGCAGGTTCGCATACTCCTTGACCATGAGTCCGCATGCGCTGGTCGTGCTGACTATCGCCTCGGCGCCATGGTCCAGTGCGGCGGCAAGAGACTCGACGTTGCTCCTGACCTGACCGAGCGCACGATCGTGTCGTCCAAGGTGATGGCACAGTGCACCGCAGCAGGCTTCCCGTTCGAGCCGCGTGACGGCGATTCCAAGCGAGCCGAGCACCCGCGTTGCGGCGGCGTTGATCTGCGGGCGAAGGCCGGGCTGAACGCAGCCCTCGAGCAGCACCACGTGACGCGAGTGCAATGCATCGGTGCCGGACGGCCCCGGCGGGCGTGCCGGCAGCGGGATGCGCACTCGTAGCGCAGCGGGAACGAGAGGACCCAGCGCGCGGGCGAGTCCGATGCCACCGCTGACCAGCCGGCGCCGCGACAGCGTCTCGGTGAGCAGCCAGCGTTTGACACGCTCTGCAGTTCCGCGCGGTCCGGCGGACTCCAGCAACTCCCGCCCGAGATCGACGAGGCGACCGTACTGCACACCCGAGGGACAGGCGGTCTCGCAGGCCCGGCAAGTCAGGCAGCGGTCGAGATGCCGGCCGATCGTGGCAGTCTGCCGCTCGCCCTCGACGAGCTGCTTGATCAGGTAGATCCGTCCGCGCGGACTGTCGAGTTCGTTGCCGAGCAGCCTGTAGGTGGGGCAGGCCGGCAGGCAGAAGCCGCAATGCACGCAGCGGCTGAGCAGCTCCCGGGCCTCACTGCCCTGCGGTGTGCCCTCTAGCCAGCTGGCCGGAGTGGTGTGCATGAGCTGCTCAGAAGTCCCGGTACATCCGGCCGGGATTGAGCACGCCCTGAGGGTCGAATACGCGCTTCAGCGAAGCATGCAATCGGCCGAGCGCCGCAGTGAGCGGCTCGAACACTTCGGCATCGCCTTGTGCTCCACGGAACGCGGTCGCGAAGCCGCCGTGTTCGGCCGCGATGCGCCGGCAGCTTTCCCGGTCCGCACCCAGGCACCAGCGCTGCATGCCGTTCCATTCGATCAACGCCGCGCCCGCCGAGGCGAGCGCCGGTGTTCCGGGTGGCAGCGAGAGCCTCCACAAGGACCGCTCAGGATCGAAAAAGGCGTGGGTCTGTTCGCGCAGGTTACGCCAGAACGCGGCGCCGTCGCCGAGTGCCGTACCGCCGAGCTGCCGGTGCATTCGGGCCAGCGCGGCAGGCGAGCCCTCGAGCCGCAGCGTCAGTACTCCGTCGAACCAGCAGCTGGCCGTCAGCGGCAGCGGCATCCGCGACCACTCCGTGAGTCTGCCGAGTGCCGCTTCCTCGCTCGCTTCAAGGCAGATGCTCAGCTCACCCATCGGGCGAGGGACCACGCGCAGCGAGACCTCGAGCAGCACCGCCAGCGTGCCTAGCGAGCCGGCCATGATCCTCGCGACGTCATAGCCGGCCACGTTCTTGATCACCTCGCCGCCGAACCGCAGCACCCGGCCGTCGCCGGTCAGGATGCGCACGCCGAGCAGGTGGTCCCTGACCGCTCCGGCCGACGCACGGGCCGGTCCGGCGAGGCCCGCAGCGACCATTCCGCCGAGCGTCGCCGACGGGGTGAACTGCGGGGGCTCGAACGGCAGGCGCTGCCCGCTTGCCGCGAGCAGTTCGGTGATCTCGTCGAGCCGCGTGCCGGCGCGCGCCGTGACGACGAGTTCGGCTGGATCGTACCTGAGCACGCCGCGGTGGGCCGAGACGTCGAGCGCTTCGGCCTCGACCTGCCGCCCGTAGAAGCGCTTGCTGTCGCCGCCGTGCACTCGCAGCGTGGCCCCGTGGGCGGCCGCTTCACGGACGCGTTCGACCAGTTCCGACGTCAGGTCCGCTTCGGCCATCGACGTCAGAACCGCGGCAGATGCCCGTGAGGCAGCTTGCCGCCGTGCACGCGCATCGCGCCGTAGTCGGCGCAGCGCGCGAGCGTCGGCACAGCCTTGCCCGGATTGAGCAGTCCCTGCGGATCGAAAGCCCGCTTCAGCGCGTGGAAGAGCTCGAGCTCGGCGCTGGCGAATTGCGAACACATCGGCCCGAGCTTCTCCACGCCCACGCCGTGCTCTCCTGTGACGGTGCCGCCGACCGCGACGCACAGCTCGAGGATCGCGGCGCCGAATGCCTCGGCCCGCTCGAGTTCACCGGCATTGCCGGCGTCGAACATGATCAGCGGGTGGAGATTGCCGTCGCCGGCATGGAACACGTTCGCCACCGGCAGCGCATACTCCTCGGACATCTGGCTGATGCGTTGCAGCACGTCGGCGAGGTGACGACGCGGGATGGTCCCGTCCATGCAGTAGTAATCCGGGGCGAGCCGACCGACTGCGGGAAAGGCCGATTTGCGGCCCGACCACATCAGCAGGCGCCCCGTCATGTCCGGTGCACGCCGCAGTTCCGTTGCCCCGTGCCCGAGCAACAGCCGCTCCACCGCCTCGAGCTGCGCGTCGACGTCCTCGCCGAGGCCGTCGAGCTCGCAAAGCAGCAGGGCCGCAGCGTCCTCGGGATAGCCGCAGTGTACGAAGGCCTCGGCGGCACGGATGGCCGGCGCATCCATCATCTCCAGTCCCGCGGGAATGATCCCGGAGGCGATCAGGCTGCCGACCGCTCCGGCACAGCGGCCGACGTCGTCGAACGAAGCCATCAGCAGTTCGACGCGCTCCGGGACGGGCAGCAGCCGCACAGTCACCTCGACCACGACGCCCAGCATGCCCTCCGAACCGGTCAGCAGCGCGAGCAGCGGCAGTCCCGGAGCATCACCCATCGGTGAGCCGAGCGTCAGCAGCTCCCCGTCGATCGTGACCAGCTTGATTTCCAGCAGGTTGTGCAGCGTCAGGCCGTGCTTGAGGCAGTGCACGCCACCGGAGTTCTCTGCGACGTTGCCTCCGATCGTGCATGCAACCTGCGAGGACGGATCCGGGGCGTAGTAGAGGCCGAGCGGGCGGGCCGCGGCAGAGATCGCGAGATTGGTCACTCCGGGCTGCACGCGCGCCAGCCGTCGGTCGGCGTCGACCTGCAGGATCTGATCGAGCCTGGCGAGCACGAGCAACACGCCACCTTCCACCGGCAGCGCGCCGCCCGACAGGCCGGTCCCGGCTCCACGGGCGACGACCGGGACTCCGCGACGCCGGCAGGCGGCGAGCGCGGTCTGCACCTCGGCCGTCGAAGATGGCAACACGACGAGTTCGGGACGCCGCCGGTGTGCGGTGAGTGCGTCGCATTCGTAAACGACACAGGCCTCGGGTTTCGCGAGTACCGCGCGCGGACCGAGTGCCGCCTCGAGTTCTTCTACCAGGGAGCCATCAATCGCCACGCGTCAAGGTTACGACGTCCGACTCGGTTCCTACCAGTAGCAGGTCGGCTGGCCGCTGCGCGAAGAGCCCGACCGTGACGACGCCGGCGATCTGGTTGATCGACTGCTCGAGGGATGCGGCGTCGACGATTTCGAGTCCCGCCACGTCGATAATGTGGTTGCCGTTGTCTGTGACAGTGCCTTCACGCCAGAGCGGACGGCCGCCGAGGGCCGCGAGCTCACGAGAGACGTAGCTGCGCGCCATCGGGATCACCTCCACCGGAAGCGGGAAGCTGCCCAGCCGCCCGACCAGCTTGTGCTCGTCCACGATGCAGACGAACTTGCGCGAGGCCGCTGCGACGATCTTCTCGCGCGTCAGTGCGCCGCCGCCGCCTTTGAGGAGTTCGAGCCGGCGCGTCGCTTCGTCGGCGCCGTCGACATAGAGCGGAAGCTCGCCGACCTCGTTGAGCTCGAGCAGCGGGACGCCGATTGATCGCAGTCGATGGCTGCTCGCCTCCGAACTCGAGACCGCGCCGGCGATCCGCTCGCGCAGTCCGGCCAGGCCATCGATGAAGAAGTTGACCGTGGAACCCGTGCCGACGCCGATCACGGCATCGCGCGGGACGAATTCGAGCGCGGCCGCTGCGGCGCGCTGCTTTTGCCGGTTCTGGCTCATCGGTTTGGCGTCTCCAGAAACGACTGTGCCCGCTTTCGCGGGCACAGTTGGAAGCATGCGATCGTCGCTTACTTCTTCTTGGCGGCGACCTTCCGCTTCGCGGCGGCCTTCTTCACTGCCCGCTTGGCCTTCGCCTTCTTGACAGCCTTCTTGGCCTTCGCCTTCTTCACGGCCTTCTTGGCCTTCGCCTTCTTGACTGCAGTTGCCATGCTCATCTCCATAGTCGGGTTAGTCCGCGCGCAGTATTTACAGAAATCAAAACTTAATTGCAAGAGGTTCGTCATGAAAATCCGTCGCGCGTTCCTCGAAGCGAATGCCGCTTCGCTGTCGTTCAACGCATGCCGAGGATGGTATTCCACTCATCGACGGTGACCGGAGTGACCGAAAGTCGGTTGCCACGACGTAGCAGCAGCATGTCTTTCAATGCGTCGCGCTGACGCTTGCGCAACTCCTTCAGCGTGATCGGCGGATCGATTCGCCGATCGAGCTTCACGTCGACGCTGTACCAGCGCGGCGACTTCGGATCGCTCTGCGGATCGAAGTACGGGCTGTTGTGATCGAGCGCGCTCGGATCCGGGTAGCCCGCGCGTACGACCTTGACGATGCCCGCGATACCAGGCTCCTTGCAGCTCGAGTGATAGAAGAACGCGAGGTCTCCGCGTCGGAACTCGTCGCGCAGCATGTTGCGTGCCTGGTAGTTGCGGACGCCGTCCCATGCAGTCGTCGAACGTGGTGCCGTCTCCAGGTCATCGATGCCGAACGTATCCGGTTCGCTCTTCAGCAGCCAGTATTTCATCGGTCGGAAACCCCTCTAGGTTGATGACTGCGCGCCGCGTGGCTTCGGACGCTCGGGCCGGATGACCTCCCGGTCGGTCACGACGAGGTCGAGCGGCACGTCCCAGCTCGAGGCGTCGATCGCCGGCAGCTCCTGGCAGGCGAACGCCACGCCCACCAGGCGTGGCCGACGCCAGCGGCACGAGCGGTCTCGAAGCATGCGCAGTGCGCGGTCGTAGAAGCCGGCGCCCATGCCGAGCCGGTTACCCGCCCGATCGAAGCCGACGAGCGGCAGCAGCATCGTGTCGAGCCGTCGCACCGGAATGCGCCGGGCGGTCGCGGTGAGCGGCTCGGCCACGCCGGCGTAACCCCGCGGGTTGCTGCCCGATCGGCCGTCGTAGGGAACGAAGACGATCTCGCGTCGACGCCTGCTCGCGATCCTCGGCGCGTAGAGGTCCACACCTAGGCGGAGCGCGTCTTCGACGAGGCCGGTGAGGTCGACCTCGCCGGGCATCGCAAGATAGACGGCGAGCTTGTCGCCCGGTCGAAGCAGACCGAGGTTCCGGATGGACAGCCGTATCGATTCCTCCGCGTCGCGCCGCGCCGACGGTGCGAGCGCGCTTCGTGCGGCACGCATGCGTCGACGCGCCGCGCTGGTGTCGTTGCTGGGCTTGGCCATCGTCGCAGCATCGATGCAGGGAAAGGGGAGGCGCCACCCGCATGTGCCGTCACGGGCCATTGCTCTCGACATGGAGCAATAAGCGGGGAAAACCGCGACACTTAAGGCTTCCCGCACGGGGCGGACTTGCACAATGCTGCCGCTGGTCAGGATCCCCTGGGTTCTTGACTTACGGTCGAGAGGTAACCCGGACCGTGTCGAACACCGCAGGCGGCGCCAATTCGAAGAGGTCGGGCCGTAGCCCGTGCCCCTATAATTCCATCTGCTGGCCCTTTTCGAGGGCCGCTTCCACTCGCTCGCGGATTACCCGGAGCCGCGTGCCGACCTCGCCGTCCACGGCCGTGCCGCCGCGTCGCAGCTTGATCAGCTCGTTGGCCAGATTGAGCGCTGATATGACGGCGATGCGGTCGAGCCCGACCACGTTGCCGGTGTCGCGGATCTCGCGCATCTTGGCGTCCAGGTACTCGGCCGAGTCGAGCAGGGCGGAGCGCTCGTCCGCCGGGCAGGCGACCTGGTACTCGCGATCGAGCAGACGCACGCTGACGCGCGTGATCCGTTCCTCGCTCAAGTGCCGTGCTCCATCGCCTTCAGCCGGCCGATCATCGCCTCGACCCGCGTACGGACCTGCTCGTTCTTCTGCAACAGGCCGGCGCGCTCGGAGATCAGCGAGTCCTGGCGCTGACGCAGCGCACGGTTCTCTTCCTTCACCCGCTCCATCGTCGCGACCAGCTCGTCGATGCGGCGCTCGAGGCGCTTGAGTTCGGCGTCCACGGCGGTCTTTGCGGCTTGCTCGCTCATGCGCGGAACTATAGAGCCCCACCCCGGGGGAATCAATCGAGCCGGCCGGGTCGTCGGGCGGAATGCTACGATAGTTCCGATGAACTCCGCCCCGGCCTTCGAAGACGTCGCGCGCTCGCTCGCCGCCGGCGGATCCGTGGTCCACGCAGCCGAGGCGCACGGTTGCCTCTGCGGGGCGATCGCGGCGCGCGGCGATTACTCCCTCGACGACTGGTTGCAGGAGCTGCGTCCCGAGCCCCAGCCGATGGCGGATGAACGGGCGCTCACCGAACTCTATGCGGATACCGTCGGCACGTTGCGCGGACCGGACATGGATTTCGAGCCGCTGCTTCCCGCGGAGCAGTCCCCGCTGGCCGAGAGGGTCGAGGCGCTCGGCGCGTGGTGCCAGGGCTACCTGTACGGCCTCGGCTCGGCGGGGACCGGCGAGCCGCTGCCCATGGCCGAGGACACCGCCGAGATCCTCGAGGACCTGGCCGAGATAGCCCGCGCAGGCGGCGCTGGGTCTGCCGAGGAGGAGATCGAGGAGAATGCCTACGTCGAGCTGGTCGAGTTCATTCGCGTCGGTGTCCAGCTGGTCGACGAGGAGCTCGGCGACTGGCGCCGGGCACGGGCGCTGCCGAAGACGCATCACTGAACAGCGATGAACATCAGGAAGCAGGAGTTCGCACGTCGTCGGCGCCAGCTGATGCGAATCATGGGCAAGGGCGGCATCGCGATCGTGCCGGCGGCGCTCGAGAAGCAGCGCAACTCGGACGTGCACTACTTCTATCGGCCGGACAGCGATTTCTACTACCTGACCGGATTCAGCGAGCCGGAGGCCGTCGCGGTGCTGGTACCCGGGCGCGCCCAGGCCGAGTACATCCTGTTCGTCAGGGAGCGCGACCCGGCGCGGGAGACCTGGGACGGCAAGCGGGCCGGACCCGAAGGCGCGACCGCGGTCTACGGCGCCGACGACTCGTTCCCGATCGGCGACATCGACGACATCCTGCCCGGGCTGATGGAGCGCTGCGAGCGCGTCTATTACGCGATGGGCGTGCACCCCGAGTTCGACCAGCACGTCATAAGCTGGGTGAACACGCTTCGCGGGCAGGCCAAGCTCGGCATCCACACGCCGCAGGAATTCGTGGCGCTCGACCACCTGCTGCACGACATGCGGCTCTACAAGAGCCGCGCAGAGCTGACCGCGATGAGGCGAGCGGCGCAGATCACGGTGGCCGCGCACGTGCGAGCGATGCGGGCGACGCGTCCGGGCGTGAACGAATGCGAGGTCATGGCGGAGATCCTGCACGAGTTCCACCGCAATCACGCGGACATTTCCTATCACCCGATCGTCGGCGGAGGCGCGAACGCATGCACGCTGCACTACCACGCGAACGATGCACAGCTGCGCGACGGTGAGCTGCTGCTGGTGGATGCCGGCTGCGAATGCGACTACTACGCCTCGGACGTGACACGGACGTACCCGGTCAGCGGCCGTTTCTCAGAGCAGCAGCGGGCCGTTTACGAGGTGGTGCTCGAAGCCCAGGAGGCGGCGATCGCGGCAGTGCGACCGGGAAACCACTGGAATGATCCGCACGATGCCGCGGTCAAGTCGATCACGCAGGGGCTGGTCCGCCTGGGGCTGCTGAAGGGCCGCGTCCCGACGCTGGTCCGCAGCGAGGCCTACAAGAAATTCTTCATGCACCGCACCGGTCACTGGCTCGGCATGGACGTCCACGACGTCGGCGAATACAAGGTCGACGGCGAATGGCGCCTGTTCGAGCCCGGCATGTGCCTGACGGTCGAGCCCGGCATCTATATACCGGCCGGCGCCTCGCGCGTGCCGAAGCGATGGTGGAACATCGGCGTGCGGATCGAGGACGACGTCGCCGTCACGCGCGATGGATGCGAGCTGCTGACGGCAGGCCTGCCCCGGACGCCGGCTGAAGTCGAGCAGGTCATGGCGGGCTGAGGTCCGAGGCCTGACCACACGATGAACGAAGCACGGGCTCTGAAAGATGCCGATCTGACGATCGTCGGTGGGGGGCTGGTCGGGGCATCGCTGGCCCTCGCGCTCGAGCCGCTAGGTCTCGACGTTGTGCTGATCGAGGCGCAGCCCCCGGAGCCCGGGCTGCTGCACCCGAGTTTCGACGAGCGAAGCACTGCCATTGCCAACGGCAGCGTCCGCGTGTTCCGCGCGCTCGGAGCGTGGTCCCAGATGCGCAGCGAGGCGTCGCCGATACGCCGCATCCACGTCACCGACCAGGGCCGTTTCGGCGTCGCGCGAATCGACGCTGCCGAGCAGGGCCTCGAGGCGCTGGGCTGGGTGCTGCCGAACCGCGTGATCGGAGCCGCGCTCTGGGAGCGCATCCGGAGCAGCGACGCGGTTCGGCTGATCGCGCCGGCCAAGGTCGAGTCGACCTCGACGAGCGGCTCGCATCGCCAGCTCGTGCTGGAGCACGGAGCGGAGCGTTGCGTGCTCGGTTCGCGGCTGGTCGTCGCGGCCGACGGTGCGCGCTCTGCGGTGCGCGAGCAGGCGGGAATCGCCGCCGAGCGCTGGGACTATGAGCAGACCGCGGTGGTCACGACGATGACCACGCAGAAATTCCATGACCATGTCGCCTACGAGAGGTTCACTCAGGAAGGGCCGATCGCCGTGCTGCCGCTGCCGGACGGACGCTGCGGCCTGGTCTGGACGCGCCATCCTGCCGCCGCTGCCCGGCTGCTCGAGCTGTCCGAGTCGGAGTTTCTGGCCCAGCTCCAGGACGCATTCGGCTTCCGGCTCGGTCGCTTGCTCGGCATCGGTGCCCGGGCCGCCTACCCGCTGGCGCTGTCTCGCTCGGAACGCCACGCCGCCGAGCGGCTGGTCGTGGTCGGCAACGCGGCTCAGGGCCTGCATCCGATCGCCGGGCAGGGTTTCAACCTGGGGTTGCGGGACGCGGCCAGCCTGGCCGAAGTGCTCGCCGACGCACTGCTCGAGGATCCCGCGGCGGATGTCGGCGAGGAGGAGCTGCTCACCCGCTACGCCCGTTGGCGGGACGAGGATCGCCGGCGCATCCTCGCTTTCACGGACGGGCTCGTCAGGCTGTTCGGTTCCCCGCTGGGACCGCTCAGGGGGCTGCGCAGTCTTGGGCTGCTTGCGTTCGACTCGCTTCCACCGGCGAAGCGCGCGCTGGCGAGATTGAGCGTAGGCGCCGCTGGTCGGGTGCCGCGCCTCGCCCGGGGCGTGCCGTTGCGCCGTTCGGGCAGCCAGGCATGAAGAAACGAGCCGATTTCGACTGCATCGTGGTCGGTGGTGGCATGGTGGGCCTCGCGGTGGCGGCACTCGTCTCGCGGGAGGAGCGACTGCGCGACTGGCGAGTCGCGCTGCTCGAGCCGGACCCTCCGCGCCGATTGCGGGACGAGGAGACCGACCTGCGGGTCTCGGCGCTGTCCCGTGCGTCCGAGCGGATCCTTGCGGCGGTCGGTGCGTGGCCGGCCATTGCGCCTCGTGCCGGTTCCTACGCCGAGATGGTCGTCTGGGATGCGGCGGGCACTGCGGACGGGCCCGATGCGCTGCGCTTCTCCGCCGCCGAGACCGGTGAGCCCAACCTCGGCCACATCGCCGAAAACGCGCGCATCCAGCTCGCGCTGCTCGATTCGCCGTCGCTCGGCAAAGTCACGCGGCTGCAGACGCGCCTGAAGGCGCTGGATTGCGACGGCGAGCGACCCGGGCTCGTGCTGGAGGACGGCCGCGAGCTCAGCTGCGAACTGCTGGTGGGCGCCGACGGCGGTGGCTCACGTACGCGGGAGCTGGCTGGAATCGGCCGTGCCGGCTGGGACTATGGCCAGAGCGCGGTCGTTGCTCACCTGGTCGCGGAGCGGTCCCATCGCGAGACTGCCTGGCAGAGGTTCCTGCCATCGGGGCCGGTGGCACTGCTGCCGATGTTCGATGGTCGGGTCTCGCTGGTCTGGACGACGACTCCGGCCGAGGCCGCGGAACTGGTGGAATTGAGCGCACAGCAGTTCAACGACCGCGTCACAGAGGCTACTGACCGGGTCCTGGGCGCGCTGGAACTGCGCGGCGCGCGCGCGGCGTTTCCGCTCGCGGTCCGGCACGCCAGACAGTACGTGCGTCCGGGGCTGGCGCTGGCAGGCGATGCCGCGCATACGATCCATCCCCTCGCCGGCCAGGGTGTCAACCTGGGATTTCTCGATGCGGCCTGCCTGGTCGAAGTGCTGGCCGGGGCGGCCGCGGCTGGTGAGGAGTGGTCGAGACTGCGGGTGCTGCGGCGCTACGAACGCTGGCGCCGGAGCGAGAACTCGCTTGCGCTGGGCCTGACGGACGGGATCAATCGGATGTTCGGCAGCCGCAGCCTCGCGATCGCAGCGTTGCGACGGGCCGGGCTGTCGCTGGTGGGCGCACAGGCCGGCGCCCGGCGGTCGCTGGTGCGGCGCGCGCTCGGCGTGCGCGGTGACCTGCCTGTCATCGCAACGCACGCTGATCCGGAGACAGGACAATGACCAACATCATTGATCGGGATTCGCTCTTCACGCAGTCGCCGCCGTCACTCGGCAACTCGTTTCGCGACGACCGGTTGCTCCGCTCCTGGTTGAGCCGTCATCTGCCGGAGGATCGATGTGAGGATCTCGAGGCCGAACTCGACGAGCTCGGCGAGCTCGCAGGCGGACCGCTCTACAGGCTGCAGCTCGCCGACCGGCTGAACGAGCCGCGCCTCGTCCAGTGGGACGCCTGGGGTAATCGCATAGACGAGGTCGAGGTCAGCCCGCTTTGGCGCGAGGCCGAGCGGCTCGCCGTAGCACACGGGCTCGTTGCCACCGGCTACTCGACGGAGCAAGGGAGATTCGCCCGCGCCGCCCAGTTCGCGAAGGTCTACTTGTTCCATCCGTCTTCCGACGTCTACACCTGCCCGCTCGCGATGACGGACGGCGCTGCTCGATGCCTGCTGCAATCGGGTAATTCACGTCTGATCGACCGCGCGCTGCCTCGCCTGCTGGCGCGCGACCCGGCGCTGTTCTGGACGAGCGGGCAGTGGATGACCGAGACGACCGGCGGGTCCGACGTCGGGCGCTCGGAAACCAAGGCCGTGCCGGATGGCGAGGGCTGGCGTCTGTACGGGCGCAAGTGGTTCACCTCCGCGGTCACCTCGCAGATGACGCTCACGCTGGCGCGTCCGCAGGGCAACCCGGCAGGCGGCAAGGGGCTCGCGATGTACTACCTGGAGATCCGCGACGCCGATGGCCGGCTGAACGGGATCCGCGTCGACCGTCTCAAGGACAAGCTCGGAACGCGCAAGGTCCCGACCGCCGAGCTGACCATCGACGGGGCCCGGGCGGTACTCGTCGGCGAACCGATCAACGGCACGCGCGCGATCGAGCCGATGCTGGCGGTGACCCGCATGTGGAACAGCGTCTGCGCGGTGGCGGCGATGCGTCGCGCCTCGGCCCTGGCCCGATCCTATGCGGTCGAGCGCGAGGCGTTCGGTCGGCGGCTCGCCGAGCTGCCGTTGCACCGCGACACGCTCGCGGCCGTCGAGGCGGAGACGTGGGGCGCGTTCCTGATCACGTTCCTGCTCGTGGAGCTGACCGGGCGAGCGGAGACCGGTGTGATCGACGACGAGCAGCGAGCGTTGCTGCGGCTCGTCACGCCGCTGACGAAGCTGGTGACGGGCAAGCAGGCGGTAGGCGTCGTCAGCGAGGTCATCGAGTCGTTCGGCGGGGCGGGATACGTCGAGGACACCGGCCTGCCGCTGCTGCTGCGGGATACGCAGGTGTTGCCGATCTGGGAGGGCACGACCAACGTGCTGTCGCTGGACGCGCTGCTGCGTGCCGACCTCCACGCCGGCCTCGCTGCACTGATGGGTCGCGTCTCGGCGTGCCTCCGCCCGCTCACCGACCCCCGGCTCGCAGGCGCAGCGCGCCAGGCGCTCGGCGCGATCGAGCGCGCGGCGCTGTGGGTCGAGGCGGGGCGGGACAAGGAGATCCTGCAGTCCGGGGCGCGGCGACTGGCGCTGACGCTGGCCCGCGGCCTGGAACTCGCGCTGTTGTGCGAGCACGCGCAGTGGATGCTGGATCAGCAGCGGGATCCCAGCGGCCTGGCGGCTGCGCTGCGGTTCGCACGGCTGCCGGTCGACCAGCTGCAGGAAATCGATCCGCAGCTCGATCGCCAGCTGCTCGGCCTGTAGCTCAGCTCGGCCAAGCCGAAGGCGAGCACTAGGTGCTCGGGGGCTCCCCGTCCTGCCGCGGCCAGGTGGAGGCATCGATCGTTTCTCGATAGGCGTGCCAGGTCGCATGGCCGATCAACGGCAGCGTGAGTCCCAGCGCGACCATGAACACCGCGACCGCCGCGCCTCGTTCCCGGCCCACGAACAGCAGCGAGAACCCGGGCGCGACGGCCAGCACGATCAGCGCGGCCCAGACGACCATCGCACCCTTGTTGCGCAGCACGGCATTGATGCTGGTGACGACCGCGGTCACCGTGTCCACCTTGCGATCGACCAGCATCGGCAGCGAGAACGCAGCTGCCGCGAACACGATGGCCGCGAAGATCGATCCGACCGCGCTGCCGATGCCGAAGAACGTCAGGAACTCCCGCCACCCCGGTTCGGAACCCACGGGGAAGAACACATGTATCGCCGAGCCGGCCCGTGCCCAGACCAGGAACACGACCATCAGCATCAGCGCGAACACCATCAGGCTGGCGAAGGCGCGTCGCTCCTCGAACAGGCAGCGGCGCAGCGAGGGTTTCTCGCCGCGCTCCAGCTGCTCGCTGATCGCGTAGGTACCGACGGCGAGCAGCGGCGCT
Organism: Steroidobacteraceae bacterium; assembly: GCA_035470225.1. GTDB lineage: Bacteria > Pseudomonadota > Gammaproteobacteria > Steroidobacterales > Steroidobacteraceae > DATIRA01. Next base: position 15,601 of record DATIRA010000061.1, read on the forward strand.
ATGAATATGAAGCCGGAGACCAGCGTGAGCAGCTCCCAGTACCCGCCGAACCTGATCGCCACGACCGCGACCGCGAAACTGAGCAGCACGACCACTGCGCCGTAGCTGAGGCTCTGGCGCGGTGCCGCAAGCATGTCGGCCCAGCCCCGACGCAGCCAGCGAAAAGGGGCTCGCGCGGACAGCGCGCGGCACGGGGCGACGAACGGCAGCGCTTCGGCCTCGCCCGGTTCGGTCACGCCCCGGCACCCAGCGCGTCGATCTTGGCGGCGCAGATGAAATCGTTCTCGGACAGGCCGCCGATCGAATGGGTGGAAAGGCTGATGCGGCAGTAGTCGTAGCCGAGCTCGAGGTCCGGGTGGTGATCCTCGGCATTCGCGATCCAGGCCACGGCGTTCACGAAGCCCATCACATGGTGGAAGTCCCGGAAGCGCAAGGCACGCCGCAGCGACCGCCCGTCGTCGGCGATCGACCAGCCGTCCGCGAGTTGCGCGAGCAGTTCCCCCGCGGCCGCGTCGTCCAGTGCCGGCGTGCCCGGGGCGCAGGCCTTGCAGTTGCGATCCGTCAGTCGCGTCATCAGCCTTCCTCCCCGCGGTAGCGCCGCTCCACGTACTCCTCGACCAGTTGCTGGAACTCCTCCGCGATGCGCTCGCCCTTCAGCGTCGGACCCTTGAGCCCGTCGATGTAGACGGGCGCCACCGGCCGCTCGCCGGTTCCCGGCAGGCTTATGCCGATGTTCGCGTGCTTGCTCTCGCCGGGCCCGTTGACCACGCAGCCCATGACCGCGACCGTCATCCGCTCGACGCCCGGGTAGTGGCGGCGCCACTCGGGCATGCGTTGCCGCAGGTGTGCCTGGATCTTCTGGGCGAGCGCCTGGAAATAGGTCGATGTGGTCCGGCCACAGCCGGGACAGGCTATGACCATCGGCGCGAAGGAGCGCAGCCCCATCGTCTGCAGTATCTCCTGAGCCACGACGACCTCCTGCGTACGGTCGCCGCCCGGCTCCGGCGTGAGCGAGACGCGGATCGTGTCGCCGATACCTTCCTGCAGCAGCACCGACATCGCCGCGGTCGACGCGACGATCCCCTTCGAGCCCATGCCTGCCTCGGTCAGGCCGAGGTGCAGCGGATATTCGCATCGCGCAGCGATGCTGCGGTAGACCGCGATCAGGTCCTGGACCGCGCTGACCTTGCAGGAGATCACGATCCGATTCCGGGGCAGGCCGAGTTCCTCGGCACGCCGTGCGCTGTCGAGCGCCGACACGACGATCGCCTCGCGCATCACGTCTGCCGCGTCCAGCGGCTCGGCGAGCCTGGAATTCTCGTCCATCAGCCGGGTCAGCAGGTCCTGGTCGAGACTGCCCCAGTTGACCCCGATGCGGACCGGCTTGGCGTTGCGACAGGCGATCTCGACCATCTCCGCGAACTGCGGGTCGCGCTTGCTGCCACGGCCGACGTTGCCCGGATTGATGCGGTACTTGGCCAGCGCCGAGGCGCAGGCCGGGTGGGCGGCGAGCAGCTTGTGCCCGTTGAAATGAAAGTCGCCGACGATCGGGACCGTAGTGCCGAAGGCTGCCAGCCGATCCACGATCCTCGGAACGGCTGCGGCGGCCGCATCGGTGTCCACCGTCACCCGCACGAGTTCCGATCCGGCGGCCGCGAGCGCGCGGACCTGCAGCGCCGTGGCTTCGACGTCGGCCGTGTCGGTGTTGGTCATCGATTGAACGACGATCGGCGCATCTCCGCCGACGGTCACGCCGCCGATCTCGACCGGCGTGCTCCGGCGCCGCTCGATCGGGCTCACGGGCTGCCTGCTCCGCCCACCGCTGCACCGGTGCGCGTCGAAGCCGCCTGCGCGGCCACCCAGTCCCGCACCGTGCCCTCGAGCACGTCGAGCGGCACCGCGCCGCTGCCGAGCACGATGTCGTGGAACGCGCGCAGGTCGAAGCTCGGCCCCAGTTGTTCGTTCGCGTACCTGCGCAGTTCCTTGATGCGCAGCTCGCCGATCTTGTAGGC
>DATIRA010000062.1:0-2648 GCA_035470225.1 Steroidobacteraceae bacterium
CTTCGGGAACTCGTCGAGCACCTCGGCCATCTCGTTGCCACGTTCCCCGCAGCCGACGTAGACGATGACATCGGCATCGCACCACTTCGCGAGCGCCTCCTGCAGCACGGTCTTGCCGGTGCCGAAGCCGCCCGGCAGCGCGGCGCGGCCACCGCGCGCCACCGGGAAGAGCGTGTCCAGGATTCGCTGGCCGGTGATCATCGGTGCGTTGCCGCCCAGACGTGCCGCCGCCGGACGCGGCCGGCGCACCGGCCAGGTGTGCGACATGGCCACCGGGCAGGACTCGCCGTCGGGCTGCTCGACCTCGGCGATCACCTCGTCCTCGGCATACTCGCCTTCGCCCGAGATACGGAGCACGCGCCCGCGGATCCCGGGTGGCACCAGCACCCGCTGCTTGCGCTCGGCACCGATCTCGCCGAGCACGTAGCCGGGTTCGAGCTCTGCACCCGCCTCGACCGAGGCCGCAAACCGGAACCGGCCCGGCGGGCGCGCGGCGATGCCAGGCTCGACATGGAACCCCGCCGTGCCCGTCAGAGGGCGCAGGAGCCCGTCGAAGATTCCGCCGAGCAGGCCCGGCCCCAGCGACACCGCGAGCGGGCCGCCGCTGCCCCGGACCTCGTCCCCGGGCTCGAGTCCGGTCGTATCCTCGTAGACCTGCGCGACGAGTTCGTTGCCGCGCAGCTGGATCACTTCGCCGAGCAGTCCGCCGCGGCCGACCGAGAGGGCCTCGTACACGCGGAACGGCGCCTCCATCTTCGCGCGGAGCACCGGGCCGCCGATCCAGCTGATGCGCGCCTTGCTCATTCGTGATCCGGCTCCGCGGCAGTGCGAGCCGGTTCGAGTTCGGCCAGCAGCTCTGCCTCGATCCTGCTGCGGGACCGCAGCAGGCCCTCGAGCGACGCGTCGATCCGGACGGGTCCGGCCAGGATCCGCAGCCCCGGTCCGAGGCCGGCGATTCGTTGCGTTGCGGCGCGTGGCAGCCCCTGCGCGGCCAGCCGGTCCGCGACCTGCGCTGCGGCGGGCTCGCCGAGCGAGTCGTCGAGCTCGATCAGCAACTCGTCCGGTGCGAGCAGCGTGGCGCTCGCGATCCTGGCCGCCGCGTCGACCCACTGCATCCGCGCGGTCGCGTCCTGCCAGCGCGAGGCCAGCGCGTCCTCGAGCTGTGACCAGGCCCGGTCCAGCGCGACGGTCATGGCCGCCTGCCGGCGCTTCAGCGATTTCGTCTCGATCTCCGCACGCCTCGCCGCCACTGCCTCGCGCAGGCCCTTGCGCTCCTCAGCCACGGCCTGCCGCAGCCGGACCCGGGCATCCTGGTATGCACGCGCAACGATCGATTGCGCCTGTTCGCGCGCGTCGTCGAGCGTCCTGCGACAGCGCGACTCCTTTTCGTGCGCGAGCCGCTGCAGCAGCGCCTCGGTCTGCGCGTCGAGCACCGTCTGTGCCGCGCTCATGCCTCGATCCCCAGCGCGGTACGGACTTTGCGCTTCAGGTCGGGCGGGCGGGCCTCGCCGAACAGTTCCGGCACCAGCGTCACGAGCGGACGTTCCATGGCCAGGACCTGCGCCAGTTCCGCGTCCGGCAGCGTCTGTGCGAGCGCGGGCGACAGCAGCACGAGGTCCACCTCGCCGCGGACCGTCTCGCGTATGGTCTCGACGACCTCGGCCTCCGGGGGCACACGCGTCTCGGCGCCGGCCAGCCGGTAGCCTGTCGCGGTGACCGCATCACCGATGTAGACGACGCGTGCCATTTCAGCCCAGGCGGTTCAGGATCAGGATCGAGACGATCAGCCCGTAGATCGCGATGCCTTCTGCGAGGCCGACCATCACCAGCACGCGCCCGAAGAGTTCGGGTTTCTCGGCCAGCGCACCCAGCGCCGCGGTGCCGACCTGCGCGACCGCGTAGCCTGCGCCGAGCGCGGCGAGCCCGGCCGACGCCGCGGCCGAGGCGAAGCCCCATCGCAATACGCCCGGGTCGAGCGCCGGGCCTGCGACGTCGGCGGCCAGTGCCGGGCCGGCGAGCACCAGCGCGGCAGTGGCGATGGCGGCGGTGATGAGCGTCATCGCAGCGACGGCGAGCGCCCAGCGAGCGGGTCTTTTCATGGCGTGCTCCCGGAGGTCGGAATACTCGTGCCGGTCGGCGGCGGCAGCGGCTCGAAGCGCCGTCCCTGCGCCGACAGGAACCGGATGAAGAACTCGAACAGGATCAGGCGGGTCGTCTGGATGCCGACGACCAGGCCTTCCAGCGCGACGATCACGGCGTTGCCCAGTATCAGCACCGGCCAGTAGCCCGGCCCGGTGGCTTCGGCGATGCCGACGACGGCCGTGCACAGGCCCGCATGCGCAAGCGCGAAGGCACCGACACGCACGAACGAGATCGTATTGACCGCGAGCTGGAGCATGCGCTCGATCAACTCGCCGGCGGCCTGAGCGGCGGCGGCCAGCGCCTCCTTACGCGAGACCAGGGCAGCACCGCCGATGACCCAGGCGATGCCGAGCGGCAGCGCCCAGAGAGCGCGCGCATCCTGCGTGGCGCCTAGGACCCCCAGATACGCGCAAAGCAGACCCGCGTCGCTGGCGAGCCACTTGCGGCCCTCGCCGCGCCAGTGGTGCTGCAGCGCATCCAGCAGCAACCCCAGCGTGATCACGACG
>DATIRA010000063.1:0-2520 GCA_035470225.1 Steroidobacteraceae bacterium
CCAGTCCGTGGAGGCCAAGCCGGGAATCGCGGGTGTGCGGTGGTATGAGGTGCGCCGGATGAATGGCCAGTACACCGTCCACCAGCAGGGGACGTATTCGCCGGACGACGTGCATCGCTGGATGGGTAGCGCCGCGATGGACCGGGACGGAAACATCGCGCTCGGCTACAGCGTCGTGGACGGCGTGTCGGTGTTCCCGGGCATCCGTTATACGGCCCGGTATGCCGATGACCCGGCCGGCGCGATGACGGTGGCCGAGACCGTGATCATGAACGGGACGGGCGTGCAGACGACGACGAATTCGCGTTGGGGAGACTACACCTCGATGAACGTCGACCCGACCGACGATTGCACGTTCTGGTACGTGAACGAGTACTACACGGCTGAGGGCCAGGCCACGAGCGCGGCCGGCTGGCAGACGCGAATCGCCAGCTTCAAGCTGCCAGGGTGCAGCCCGGCCGCCCCGTAGTCTCGAACCGCCCGATTCTGACCGCAACACGGAACCCCGGCCTTGCGAGGCCGGGGTTTCCTTTTTGGGGATCATCGCTGGTCGGCGCGCTGATGCCGCGCGAATCCGACCGCCGTCGCCGGGCCGTCGGCCGGACCACGACAGCCGGTCCGATATAAGGCAGCATCGGCAGGATTCCGCAGGCGTGGCCTGCCGTGACGCCGTGGGAATCACCAACAGGAGCTGAGCATGCACAAGACGACTCTCCTTTGCCTGGCTGCACTGGTACTGCCGGGCGCGTCGCTGACCGCCGAACCGGCGTCATCCTCGGTCGCGCCGCAGAAGGCCGTGCTGGTCACCGGCGCGAGCTCCGGGATCGGCCGCAAGATCACCGAACGGCTCGCCGCCGAAGGCCATTTCGTCTATGCGGGGGCCCGCAAGGACGAGGATCTGCGCGAGCTCGATGCGATCGAGAACGTGGACTCGATCCGGCTCGACGTCACGAAGCCGGAAGAAATCGCGGCCGCGGTGCAGGCCGTGCGCAGCGCCGGTCGAGGGCTGCACGGCCTGGTGAACAACGCCGGTGTCGCGGTGGCCGGGCCGCTGACGCAGGCGAAAATGGAGGACCTCGACTTCGTGTTCGACGTGAACGTGTTCGGTCCAGTACGCGTCACGCAGGCCTTCGCGCCGCTGATACTCGAGTCCGGCGGGCGGATCACGACGATCAGCTCGATCGCAGGGATCCTCTCGAGCCCGACTTTCGGCGTGTACAGCATGAGCAAGCACGCGGTCGAGGCTTTCGGCGATTCGCTCGCCGGCGAGCTGGAGCCCCGGGGCGTCAGGGTCAGCCTCATCGAGCCCGGCAGTTTCCGCAGCGAGATCGGACGCAACGCCGCGATCCGCATGGGTCTCGATCCGGATTCGAAGCTGGCGGACCGCTCGATGTACCCGGAACCGGACGCGGTGGCCGAGGCGGTCCTGCACGCGCTTTTCGACACGGAGCCGAAGCGACGCTACATGGTCGTCGCGACGCGGGAGGAAGCCGAGCGAACGATCGCGAAGGCGATCGAGGAGCTGGTGCAGCTGAACGAGCGGCAACCTTACAGCTACGACCGAAAGGCACTGGTCGAGAAGCTCGACGAGGCACTGGCGCGGGCCGCGGACGGACGCTAGCTGCGGACTCGCGGCAGGCGGCGGGTCGGCCCGCACCCGGACGGCCGCGGCTGCCCTGGCGGCTCCGACCAAGGGACCCTGCGATGTCCCGCTAACGGATCTCCAGCTCGAAGCGAACCTGGCCGTTCTCGGTCGAGACCTTGCCGCTGCGGTTCGGGATCACGCGCCCGGGATCGAGTTGCCCATCGCCCAGCAATGCTGCCCGCACCGCCTCGCTGCGGGCCTGGCCCAGCGCCTCGAGGTCCGCCTCGGACGCGCGGATGCTGCCCTTGAGCTGCTGCTCCAGGTATTCGACGGTTGCGGCCTCGGCAGCCGCGCGAGCTTCCCTGCGTGACATGCCCTCGGGCCGGGGCGGCTCGGGTGGTAGCGTGGGAGGCGTGCCGCTGAGGCGGGTCGAGAGCGCGGTGAGCAGCTCGATCTTCTGTTCGGCCGCGAGCGCAGCGTAGTCCGGCACCGCGTCGTCGGCCTTTTTCTTCTTGTCCTTCTTTCGCGTCTGCTTCTGCAGTTCCGCCCGCAGCTCCGTCTCGTAGCGACGCTCGGCCAGCACCGGCGCGTCGAGTTCCGCCACGGTGCCGATCGGTACGTCCAGCTTGAGCTCGGGCTTCTGGACCAGGGCCTGCGCCAGCGACTGCAGGCTCTGCGCCGATGCCGGCGGCAACGTCGCGTCGCCGGGCGCGAAATCCACGAACTTCGCCTCTTCGGCGCCGGCGAACAGCGAGCCCAGGAACTTGAACGGCGCCGAGACCACCTTGACGATCAGGTTCCGCACGATCTGCCAGACGATCTGGGCGATCCGGAACTCGGGATCGTCCAGCGTGCCGTTGACCGGGATGTCGAGGTCGATCACGCCGTTCGCGTCCTTAAGGAGCGCCGTGGCGAGCCTGATCGGCAGCGTCACG
>DATIRA010000064.1:0-5615 GCA_035470225.1 Steroidobacteraceae bacterium
CGAGGGTGGCCGCCCGCGCGAGGTACAGGTCCGTTTCGACCCGCACAGGCTGGCGGCGCTGGGCCTGACGCCACAACGCCTCGCTCAGACCGTGATAGCGGCGCGGGACGTCTCGGCGGGCTTCGCCGACGTCGGCCGCCGCCAGTTCACGGTGCGCGTGACCGGGCGCGAGCCCGTGGCCCAGCTCGGCGAGCTGGTGGTCGGCTGGAGCGAGGATCGGCCGCTCTATCTGCGCGACGTGGCCGAAGTGCACATCGAGCACATCGAGGCGCAGTGGTTCTCGTACCGCAGCGGCGTGCCCGCCTACTACATCACATTGCAGCGCACCTCGGACTCCAACACGGTCGAGCTGATCGACGGCGTCAAGGAAGCCATCGAGGAGCTGAACTCCGGTCCGTTGGCTCGGGAGAATCTGTTCGTGGAGCTGTCCTGGGACGCGAGCGTGTACGTGCGGCGCGCGATCACGTTCGTGCAGGAGAGTCTGGCGATCGGCGTGCTGCTGGCCGTGGGCGGGCTTTGGTACTTCCTGCGCGGACCGCGGGCCGTGGCCGTGATCGGCGTGTCGATACCGATCTCGCTGTTCTTCGCGGTGATCACGCTGCAGCTGCTGGGCCGGACGCTGAATGTCGTCTCGCTCGCAGGACTGGCGTTCTCGACCGGCATCGTGGTCGACGCGGCGTTGATCGTGCAGGGCAACATCCTGCGCTACGTGCAGCAGGGCCGCGACGCCTGGAGCGCGACGCTGGAGGGCTCGCAGGAGGTGTTGCCGGCCCTCGTGGCCTCGATGCTGACCAGCGTCGCGATCTTCCTGCCGATCCTGTTCATGGAGGGCCTGGAGGGGCAGCTGTTCAAGGACCTGGCGATCACGATGTCCGTTTCGCACGCTGCGTCGCTGCTGGTCGCGATGACGGTGATTCCCGCCGCGAACCGCTGGGCGCTGGCCCGCGGGCTGCCGGAGGACCAGCACCAGCACTGGTGGTCCGCGATGAGCGGGTATGCGATGCGGGTGACCGACCGTCCGGCGGCCCGCCTGACGCTGATCGGCTGCATCACGGCGGGCAGCCTGCTGCTGATAGGTCTGCTCGCTCCCAAGTTCGACTACCTTCCGGTCGCGCAGACCGACCTGATCTGGAACAACTTCAGGCTGCCGCCCGGCGGCAACATCAGGACGGCCCGCGAGGAATTCGCGCCGGTCGTGATCGAGCGGCTGCGCCCGTACCTGGAGGGCGAACAGGAGCCGGCGATCAAGTATTACAACCTCTCGGCCTGGGGTGGCTTCGGCGGCGTGGCAGTGGTCTATCCGCGCGATCCGCGCGACATCCAGCAGATGGCGCAACTGCTGCGCGAGGAACTGCTGGTCGGCTTTCCCGACACGCGCGTCTATGTGCAGCGCGGCTCGCTGCTGAACGTGGACGGCGGCAACTCGCGCGAAATCCGCCTCGACTTCCAGGGTGCCGATCTGACGGCCCTGATGGACGCGGCGCGGGTGGCCGTCGAGCAGATCCCCGAGGCCATACCCGGGACCTACCCGCAGGCCAATCCCGGCCTGGAACTCAACCAGCCAGAGCTGCAGCTGGAGCCGGACGAGTGGCGGATCGCGCGTTCGGGCCTGACCCGATCCGAAGTCGCGTCAGCGGTCCGTGCCTATACCGGCGGGCTATGGGCGGGCGAGTACTTCGACGGCAACGAAAGACTGGACATCATCGTCAAGGCCGACGAGTGGCGTTCACCCGAGCAGCTGGTGGAGATGCCGATCATGACGCCGCAGTCGGGTGTCCAGACCGTCGGTGAACTCACGACGCTGCGCCAGACGGTGGGGCCGTCCCAGCTCGTGCGCATCAACGGCCGGCGCACCGTGAGCGTGGATTTCGAGCCCCCCGAGAACATGACGCTGGACGAGGCCATCGGCCTGCTCGAGGAAGAGGTGGAGCCCAAGATACGCGCGGCGATGGCGCCTAAGGTGCAGCTCGGCTATGCCGGCAGCGCCAACGAGCTGCACGAGGCCCTGAAGGCCATGGGCCAGAATTTCCTGCTCGCGCTGGTGATCCTGTTCGCACTGATGGCGGCGCTGTTCCGCTCCATTCGTGACAGCCTGCTGGTCATGCTGGTGCTCCCGGTGTCGATCGCCGGCGGGATTCTCGCGCTGCGGACCATCGGGCTGTTCGGTTTCCAGGCCCTGGACCTTCTGACGATGATCGGCTTCATCATCCTGCTCGGCCTGGTCGTGAATGCTGCGATCCTGCTGGTGGACCAGACGCGCGCGCGGGAGCGCAACGGCGTCGCGCGCGACCTGGCGGTCCGCGAGGCGCTCGAGACGCGGGCCCGGCCGATCGTGCTGTCCACGCTGACCGCGGTGCTCGGCATGGCGCCGCTGATCTTCATGCCGGGACTCGGCGCGGAGATCTACCGCGGCCTCGCGGCGGTCGTCGCGGGCGGAATGATCGTAGGCACGACCTTCACCTGGTTCCTGATGCCGAGCCTGCTGCGGCTGGGCGAGCAGCGAGCGTCCGAGGACATTCGCACCGGGGCCGCGCAGACGATCAGCGAGGGCACGACATGAACCGGATGCGGCCCGCCAGATGGACGGGGTTACTACTGCTTGCGTTGCTCGGCGCGGTTCTGTCCGCCCAGGCGCAGGAGCGGCCTGCCTCGGTTCGCGTCGCGACGGCGCAGCTCCGGGAGCTGGCACCGGTCGTGAATGCGGCCGGCACGGTGCGCTCGCGCGCCGCCGCGGATCTGGCCGCGGCCGTCGGGGGGCAGCTGCAGTGGGTTGCCGAGCCGGGCACGCCGGTCGATGCTGGGGATCCGGTGGCCAGTCTCGACACCCGCGAGCTGGCCCTGGTCAGGGACGAGCAGGCCGCGCGCGTCACGCGGGCCCGCGTCAACCTCGAAAGCCTGGATCGGGAACTCGCACGGCTGAAGGCATCGGGCTCCGCCGTACCGCGCTTCAACGTGGACCAGGCCGAGTCGAATCGTGATCTCGCCAAGGCCGACCTCGACGTGGCGCGCGCGCTGCTCGCGCAGACGGACGAGCAGCTGCAGCGCTCGAGGATCACCGCGCCTTTCGCGGGCGTGATCTCGGATCGCGTACGGCGTGCGGGCGAGGAAGTCGCGCGAGGCGAGATCGTCGCGCGACTCGTCAATCCGGACGAACTCGAGATCCGGCTGTTCGTGCCGCTGCGGCACGTGCGGGCCGTGCAGCCGGGCCAGGTCGTCAAGGTGCGGGTCGAGCGGACGGAGTTCACTGCGAAAGTGAGCACGATCGTGCCGGCCGGCGATCCGCGTTCGCAGTCCTTCGAGGTGCTGGTCAAGGCTCCGAAGGTCGAGGGACTGCTGGCGCCGGGCAACACCGTGCAGGTCGAGCTGCCGCTCGGTCAGCCCCAGCGCCGGCTGGCCGTGCCGCGCGACGCGCTGGTGATCCGTGCCGACGGACTCTATGTCTACCGGGTCGACGCCGAGCAGCGTGCCGAGCGCATCGAGGTCGAGGCCGGCGTGGCCGACGGCGACTGGATCGGCATCGACGGCGACGTGCAGCCCGGCGACCAGGTGATCGTTCGCGGTGCGGAACTGCTGCGCGGCAACGAGAAGCTGCAGATCATCGGCGTGTTCGAGGAACAGGCCGGCCAGTCTGCCGGCGTCGTGGAGCCCGCCGGCGAGGGTTGAGACGCAAGCGCAGGCGAGCCGCGTCGCGACTCAGCCGGGCGGAGCGTTCCGGGCCGCCATTTCGACTCCGCCGATCTGCTCGCGGGTCAGCTTCACGACCACCGGCGCCAGCAGCAGCAGCGCGATCAGGTTGGGGATGGCCATCAGCGCGTTCAGCGTGTCGGCGATCTGCCAGACCAGCTCGAGCTGCGTGACCGCGCCGATGAACACCGCGACGGTCCACAGCCAGCGGAACGGCGTGATGGCCCACCGGCCCACGAGGAACTGCCAGCAGCGCTCGCCGTAGTAGCCCCAGCCGAAGATCGTCGTCAGCGCGAACACCGCCAGCGCGACGGCTACGATCTCGTCGCCGAAGCCCGGCATCGCGGACTGGAACGCGAGCTGCGTCAGGCTCGCGCCGCTCTGGCCGGAGGTCCAGGCGCCGGAGACCACGATCGCGAGGCCCGTCATCGTGCATACGACCAGCGTGTCGAAGAACGTGCCCATCATGCCGATCATGCCGCTGCGGACCGGGCTGGAGCTGACGCCGGCAGCCTGGGCGATGCCCGCCGTGCCCAGTCCCGCCTCGTTGGAGAAGATCCCGCGCGCGACGCCGTAGCGGATGCCGGCCATGACCGCGGCGCCCGCGAAGCCGCCGACCGCCGAGGTCGGCGTGAACGCGTTGCCGACGATGAACCGGAATGCCTCGGGTATCTGCGCCGCGTTGATTACCAGCACGATCAGCGCGGCGAGGATGTAGGTGATGGCCATGAACGGCACGAGCCAGTTCGCCACCGCGGAGATCCGCTTGATGCCGCCGAGCACGACCGCGGCGGTCAACACGAAGATCACGACGCCGGTCGCGAGCGGCGTCACGCCGAACGAGGTCTGCATCGCGGCGGCGATGCTGTTCGCCTGCACCATGTTGCCGATGCCGAAGCCGGCGAGGCCGCCGAACAGCGCAAACGCGGCGCCGAGCCAGGCCCAGCGCGGACCGAGACCGCGTCGGATCGCGTACATCGGTCCACCGACCCAGCGGCCGTCGGCATCCCGCTCCCGGTAATGCACGGCCAGCACGACCTCGGCGTACTTGGTGGCCATGCCGACCAGTGCGGTCATCCACATCCAGAACAGCGCGCCCGGCCCGCCCAGCGCGATCGCCGTGGCCACGCCTGCGATGTTGCCGACGCCGATCGTCGCGGCCAGCGTCGTCATCAGCGCCGCGAACGGGCTGACTTCGCCGTGGCCGTCCACGTCCCCGGCCCGCCCGCGCCACACCAGCTTCAGTCCCGTGCCGATCCGGCGGATCGGCATGCCGCCGAGCCGGATCTGCAGGTAAAGACCCGTGCCGAGGATCAGCACGAGCATCGCCGGTCCCCAGACAAAGGAATTCAGCGAGTCCATCCAGGCGTGGAAGTCGGACATCGGCGAAGCTCCCGATTGCAAAGCGCGGATGCTCGCAGCGTCCGGCGATGCCGGCAAGCACTGCGTGTCCTCGACTGGCCGCTGCGCTCCTCGGCCTCCGCAAGGTCGAGGTCATCGGGGCAAGTACCTAGTGCGGGTGGAGCATGCGGTGGGTCACCATGACCAAGCGGGCCACTCCATCGTGAGAATCGCGGTGCCAAAGAAGGCAGCAGCGTCCAGTCCGGGCCGCGAAGCCGGCCTGAGTACCGTCGGGATTCTCGCGGTGCTCGCCGGGATCCTGCTCGGGATCGGCGGGTATACGTTCTTGTATGCAGGGGGGTTTTCGTACCTGAGCTCGGACCCTGAGGCCTGCATGAACTGCCACATCATGCGACCGCAGTTCGACTCCTGGCAGAAGGGCAGCCATCACGCGGTCGCGAAGTGCGTGGACTGCCACCTGCCGCATGATTTCGTCGGCAAGTACCTCGCCAAGAGCGAGAACGGCTACCACCACTCGAAGGGCTTCACGCTGCAGGACTTCCACGAGCCCATCATGATCAAGGCGAAGA
>DATIRA010000065.1:0-12396 GCA_035470225.1 Steroidobacteraceae bacterium
GCCTTGTCCACCGCCTCGGTGGCCTGGGCGACGGCCGCGTCGACTTCGGCGCGCTTGATCACCGCGAGCAGGTCGCCGGCCTCGACCCGGTCTCCCGCCTCGACCAGGATGCGGTCGACGACGCCGCCGAGCTTGAAGCTGAGCCGCACCTCGTCGCGAGGCGCCAGCACGCCGACGGCACGCACCTGGTTCCGCAGCGGAACCGGCCTGATTTCCTCGGCCCGAACCGGAGCGGGCGGCGCGACCGATTCGGCGCCGGGCGTCGAGGTGCGATCGCAGCCCACGAGCGCGAGGCCAATCAGCATCAATGGCGCGAGACGCGGGACGTTCACTGCAGGAGCTCCTGTTCCGCGGCGCGCGTGCTGCCGACGGCGAATTCGAGTTCGGCGCGACGGGCCAGGAATTCGGCCCGCCCCCGGGTCAGGTTGAGCTGCGCGTCGGTCAGCGCCCGGCGCGCGTCGATGAACTCCGCCTGGTTGATCTGCCCGAGGTCGCGCTTGCGGCTCGCGATTCGGAAGGAGCCTTCCGCGGCCTCGCTGCGCTTCACGGCGGTGTCGAGCGATGCATCGGCGACCTGCAGGTTCTCGAGCGCCTGCTGCACCTCGAGCCTGACCTGCTGGGTCGCCAGCTCGCGCGTCGCGCGCAGCTCGTTGGTCAGCGCACGCGCCTCGCGCAGCGCCGCGCGATCCGCGCCGCCGCGGAACGTGTTCCAGCGCAGGATCACCGCGGCAAGCACATATCGCTCGTCCTCGCCGAAGCCGTAGTCCTCGCCCTGGATGCCCGCCTCGGCGCCCAGCGCGAACGTCGGCTTGAAGGCGGCACGCGCAAGATCCTGCTGTGCTTCGCCGGCGGCCACGGCGGCGTCCAGACCGTGCAGCTCCGCACGACGCTGGGTGGCGAGGTCCTGCAGCAGCGCGAGGTCCAGCGGCCGGCCGGCCAGTCGCTCGATGAAGCGGTTGCGGAACCTGAGGACTGTCTGCTCGTCGATCGTCGCGCCGGGCAGCGCGTCCGCCAGCGGGCGATTGCGCAGCAGGTTCACGTAGCTCTGTGCGATCCGGACCCCGCTCTGCGCGGCGATGCGCTGTTGCTCGATTTCGAGCAGGTCGGCTTCGGCTCGGAAGACCAGGTCCCTGGTGACCTTGCCGTTGCGATACAGGCTCTCGTTCGACGCCAGGTTGGTTCGCGCGAGTTCGCTGGTGGCATCGAGCACCGCCACGGTCTGCTGCGCCGCGATCCAGCGATAGTAGGCCTGCTTCGTATCACGGGTGACGCGCGTGCGCAGCGCGGCGAGGTCGGCCTCGACGCGAGCGAGCTGCTGACGGTTCGCCTCGACCGCCGGGCCGATTCGCGGCGCGTAGATGGGTTGCTCCAGCACGAACTTTGTCTCCTGCTCCTCGGGGCGCAGGAATTCGAACCGCTGGTTCTCCACCCGCGGAAACTGCGGCGGTCGGCCGCTCTCGATCAGTAGCGTGTCCAGTGTCGCGTACACCGGATTCAGCAGGTCACCGAGCGGCAGCTCGATCGCGCGCCCGCCGTCCGCTACCGAATAGCGCGCGACGAAGTCCAGCACCGGCAGGTAGCGCGCTCGGGCCTGGTCCAATGCGGCCATGCGCTGCTGTACCGTGGCGCCGCCTGCCCGCAGCTCGAGGTTCGCCGCGAGCGCCTCGTCGAGCACTTCCTGCAGCGCCTCCTCGATCCGGCCTGCAGCGACGGTTTCGGTCGGTCGCGATGCTTCGGCGAGCGATCGGGGCGGAAGAACGACCGCGGCCGTGACCAGCGCCACCGCCGCGAACCGCCATGCCGTCGGTATCTGTATCCGCATGTCTTGCCTCGGGTTGCTGCCGCCGGGCTCAGGGCCGCAGCGAGCGCAGCGCCATGTCGAAGGCGTGCCCGATGAACTGCTCGACGGCGATACCTTCGTGCTCGATCTGCCCGCTCTTGGTCGTTGCAATCTGGATCACCCCATGGGTGAATGCCCAGAGCGTCAGCGCGGTCAAATACGGGTCGCCGAGGTCGGCGCGAATCGAGCCGTCCGCTACTCCCTGGTGCAAAGATTCCACGATTGTCTCGTGCACGCGGTGACCCGCGTTCGCGCATGCGACCTCGCTCGAATCGGCGTTCGTATCATCCGGGCCGAGGTGCGCCTGGTACCGGGCGCAGGCGTCGAAATAGTGAGGCAGCTCCCTGGCGAACTCGAGGTAGGCCCTGCCGATGGCCTCGACGGCGTCGAGGCCCGAATTCTTGCCGTGCCGGGCTGCCATGAAACGACCTCGGAGCGCGTCCAGCGCCCGCTCGACGAGCCCGAGGTGCAGATCTGCCTTGTCGCGGAAATATACGTACAGCAATCCGCGGCTCAGGCGGGCGCGCCTTGCGACACGTTCCATCGTGACGGCGTCCCAGCCGAGCTCGGCGTAGAGCGCTTCGGCGGCGTCGAGGATCTCGGCCCTGCGACGGTCGCGTTCCTCCTGGCGACGTTCTGCGATGTACGACATTCGTCCGGCCCGACTGGTGTTGACGCAGTGTCAGAAAATAAGCGGATGTTGATTTCTTGTAAAGGCGTTTATCAGAAATCCTGCGCCGGGTCTGGGTCCGCAGCAGCTGTGAGACTATAAGTGCATGTTTTAACAAATATTTCGGCCTCGGTGCCATCGCGATAGAGGGACTCCATCGCCTCGATAGCGAGGTTCTGTTGGGCGTACCGGCACCGGACAGGACAATGGAATCCACGAATTCACGGCGAAGGAGGTGCGAAATGCACGCCACCCGGATAGATCTGCCGCGCAAGGGCAGGGAGAAGGTCATCGCCCTGCTCAACGCGAACCTCGCGGATGCGATCGACCTGCAGCTGCAGGCGAAGCACGCCCACTGGAACGTCAAGGGACCTCAATTCATCGCGTTGCATGAGCTCTTCGACAGCCTCGCGAGCTCGCTCGCCGGCCACATCGACGAGATGGCCGAACGGGTCACAGCGCTGGGCGGTGTCGCGGAGGGAACGCTGCAGGTGATCGCCGCGCGCAGCCGGCTGGAACCCTACCCGATTGAAATCAGCGAGGGGCGTGCGCACCTCGACGCGCTCGCGGAGGCGCTCGCGCGGCTCGCGAAGTCGGTTCGCAAGGCAATTGAAGAAGCTGACAAGGCCGGTGATGCCGATACCAGCGACCTGTTCACCGGTGTCTCGCGCGAGCTCGACAAGCAGCTCTGGCTGGTCGAGGCACACCTGCAGGCCGACCGCTGAGCGGCGGCCGGCGCGGGGCCGCGGTCAGCGAAGCTCTGCGTGCTCGACGACCGCCTCGGCCGAGCGCCGCGCGGCCTCGCGCGCGCCAGCGATGTCCCCGGCCCGGGCCAGTGCCACGCCCATCCGCCGCTTGCCATGCACCTCGGGCTTGCCGAATAGTCGAAGCTGCACGTCGGGTTCGGCCAGTGCACGGTCCAACCCATGAAAGCGGACTTCGTTCGATTCACCCTGCAGCAGGATTGCGCAGGACGCGGCGGGGCCGAGCTGGCGTATCGCAGGCACCGGTAGCCCGAGGATCGCCCTCAAGTGCAGCGCGAACTCGGAAAGGTCCTGGGAGACGAGCGTTACGAGTCCGGTGTCGTGGGGTCGCGGTGATACCTCGCTGAACCAGACCTGCTCGCCACGCACGAAGAACTCGACGCCGAAAATCCCTGCGCCGCCCAGCTCGGCGGTTACCGCGGCAGCGATCCGCTGCGCCTCGGCTAGCGCCGCCGTGTCCATCGGCTGGGGCTGCCAGGACTCCCGGTAGTCGCCGTCCACCTGCAGGTGACCGATCGGTGCGCAGAAGCTCGTGCCCCGCGCGTGGCGCAGCGTCAGCAGCGTGATCTCGTAGTCGAAGTCCACGAAACCCTCGATGATCACGCGTCCTGCTCCGGCCCGCCCGGCAGACTGTGCCAGTCGCCAGGCGGTCTCCACCTCGTCCAGGCTGCGGATCACGCTCTGGCCCTTGCCCGAGGAACTCATCACCGGCTTCACGACACAGGGCAGCCCGATCGCCCGCACGGCCTCGGCGAACTCCTGCTCGTCGCCGGCGAAGCGATACGGCGAAGTGGCGAGGCCGAGCGTCTCGGCCGCGAGCCTGCGTATGCCCTCGCGGTCCATGGTCAGCCGGGCGGCCCTGGCGGTAGGGATCACGCGGACGCCTTCGCGCTCGAGCTCGATCAGCGCCGGCGTAGCGATGGCCTCGATCTCTGGCACGACGAGCGATGGCCGTTCACGCAGCACGAGGTCCCGGAGTGCGACGGGATCGAGCATGTCGAGCACGGCCGACCGATGGGCGACCTGCATCGCCGGCGCATTCGGGTAGCGGTCCGCGGCGACGACTTCGACACCGAGCCGTTGAGCTTCGATCGCGACTTCCTTGCCCAGTTCACCGGACCCGAGCAGCAGCAGTCGGGTGGCGGAAGCGGACAGCGGGGTGCCCAGTGAAGTCATGGTCGGCATCCTACCCGCCGGACCGGATCCGGGCGAGGCGGGCGGCTCAACCCATCAACAGCTTCGACTCGCTGATCTCGAGCTGCTCCGGGGTGCCGTAGAGCACCAGCACGTCGCCCTCGCGCAGCTGCGTTTCCGGATCGGGGTCCCGCCCCACGATCCCGTCGCGACGCAACGCATTGACGACGACGTCGCCTTCGTGCAGAGCGAGGTGCCGGATGCTCCGCCCGACGGCATAGGCGCCGGGAGGCAGTATCACGGTACGCAGCTGCTGGCGCAGCGAATGGGTCTCGTCGATGGCCTGCGCGCCCGGCCTGCGGAACACGCTGCGGAGTATCCCGTAGCGATCGTGCCGGATCTCGTCGGTCAGCTGCACGACCTCGCGCATCGGCGTGTTCAGGAACAGCAGCGCATGAGAGACCAGCGACAGGCTGGTTTCGAAGGTCGCCGGGATCACTTCCGTCGCTCCGGCCGCCAGCAGCTCGTCGAGCTTGCTGTCATCCTCGTCGCGCACCAGGATCGGTACGTCCTGGCGCATCCTGCGGACCACGCGGATGATCCTGAGCGCGGTGTCCGGCGCATGGAAAGAGACGACGACCACGCTGGCCTGTGCAAGGCCCAGCGACTCGAGCACCTCGGGGTGCGCCGAGTCGCCGTAGACGACAGGGTCGCCCGCCTGGCGGGCCTCGCGGACCCGGTGCGGGTCCAGGTCCAGCGCGATGAACTCGAAGCCGCGTTGCTCGAGCACCCGCGCGAGATTCTGGCCGACCCGGCCGAAGCCGCAGATGATGACGTGCTCCCGGCGCGCGAGGTCCCGGGTTGCCGCAGTCTCGAGCGCGACTTCCGAGGGGTCCACGGTCCGCCGGCGCAGCAGCCGGTCCGCCATGCGGCCGTTGTAGCGGACCAGCAGCGGTCCGAGCATCATGCTCAGCACGATCGCCGTCAGCAGCGCCTGCACGATCGCGCCGTCCACGGCCCGGGCGTTGAGCAGCACCGTCAGCAGCGCGAAGCCGAATTCGCCACCCATCGACATGATGATCCCGGTGCGCAGCGCCTTGTGGGAGTTCGGCACGAACCGCTTGACCACGCCGAACACGATCAGAGCCTTGACGACGAGCAGCGCGGCGAGTAGCAGCAGCACGAGCGGCAGCTGCGAAAACAGCAGCTGCAGGTCGAGCAGCATCCCTACCGAGATGAAGAAGAGTCCCAGCAGGATGTCCTGGAAAGGCTTTATGACGGCCTCGGTCTGGTAACGAAATTCGGTCTCTGCGAGCAGCATGCCCGCGAGGAACGCGCCCAGTGCCATCGACAGGCCGAGCTCGTGCGTCGCCCAGGCGGCTCCGAGCGCCACGAACAGCACCGTGAGCGTGAATGTCTCGGAGCTGCGGTGGCGCGCGATCTCGTGGAACAGCGGCCGCAGCAGCCAGCGGCCCAGGATCAGCACGAACAGCAGTGCCAGCAGCGCCCGAGCGACCATGCCCAGCAGCCAGGCCGGACTGAGCACCTCGCCGCCGCCCGACACCGCGCTCGCGAGCGCGAGCAGCGGCACGAAGGCGAGATCCTGGAACAGCAGGATGCCGAGCGACAGTCGCGCGTGGGTCCGGTTCAGCTCCAGTTGCTCCCCGAGCTGCCTGAGCACGATGGCGGTAGAGGACATCGCGATCGCGCCGCCGAGCACGATGGCTACCGGCACCGGGATGCCGAACGCCCAGCCGGCCCCGCCGAACACGGCGGTCGTCAGCAGCACCTGCAGGCCGCCGATGCCGAACACCTCGGCTTTCATCGCGACCATCCGGGCCAGTGAGAACTCGAGTCCCAGCGTGAACACCAGGAACACGACGCCGAACTCGGCCAGCAGCCGGATCGCCGCGTCGTCCGCGGCGAGCCCGAGCGCATGCGGGCCGAGCAGCATGCCGACGACCAGGTAGCCGAGGATCGGCGGCAGCGCGAAACGGCGCACGAGGCTGAGGACCAGAACCGAGCCGGCCAGAAGAATCAGGATCTGAGAGAGAATCTCGCCGGCCATCGCCCCTCACCCGTATTGCGTTGCGATGCTAGCATTCCGGCGGCTTCCGCTTAGCAGATGGAGATGCCACGATGCGCGAGTCCTTGCCGTCACCGGTGGTCCGCTGCAAGAGCTAGATACCCGAATGGGACTCCAGGCCGACTTCGATCCGGTGGCCTCCCGGCTGCGGCTTGCGGGAGACCTGCGCATGACCGGCGCCGCGCAACTCGAGCCTGTGCTTCGCGAGGCGGAGCGTACCGGTTCGCCGGAGCTGCTGCTGGATCTGCGCTCGGTGGGCGAGACCGACATCGGGCCGGCCTGGCTGATCCGTTGCACGCTGGAGCGGCTCGCCGCGCGCGGCGTGGCCGTCCGTACCGAAGGTGCTGCTGCCGAGCATTCCGCCTACCTCGACCGGCTTGCAGGTGAGCAGCGCGGGACGCTGGCGTCGCCTGCGAGGAGCACGCCGCAGCGCTGGCTGATCGACCTCGGGCGCGCCATCGAGGCGCGAGTCCTCAGCTGGGTCGAGGCCCTGAGCTTCGGCGGCCAGCTGATCATGACGGCCTCCACGGCCTGGGCCAGCCTGCGTCGATGGCGGGTGCCCTCCGTCGTGCGCCACGTCTACGAGACCGGCGTGCAGGCCATCCCGGTCGTGGCGGTCATCGCCTTCCTGATCAGCGTGATCTCGGCCTACATCGGGGCTCAGCAGCTGCGCCCGTTCGGTGCCGAGATCTTCACCGTGGACCTGGTCGCGATCGGTGTGCTGCGCGAGCTCGGCGTGCTGCTCACGGCGATCATGGTCGCGGGTCGCACCGGCAGCGCGTACGCGGCCGAGCTCGGCGTGATGAAGCTCAACGACGAGGTCGACGCACTCGAGTCGATGGGCATCAATCCCTACGAGGTCCTGGTGCTGCCGAGGGTTCTCGCGCTGGTGATCGCGCTGCCGCTGCTCACCGTGATCGCCGACGCGATGGGCCTCGCCGGTGGCGCGTTGCTGACCAAGTATCTGATCGATCTGCCCTGGCAGCAGTTCGTCATGCGGCTCGATTCGGCCATCGGTGAAACGACTTTCTGGGCGGGGCTGGTCAAGGCGCCGGTGTTCGGGCTGCTGATCGCGTTGACCGGCACGCTGCGCGGCCTGCAGGTGAGGGAGTCTTCCCGCGAGCTGGGACGGCTGACCACGGTCGCCGTCGTGCAGTCTATCTTCCTGGTGATCTTTGCCGACGCCATCTTCGCGATCTTCTTCCTCGAGATCGACTTCTGATGGACCAGGTACGGCCGGTCATACGCGTCCGCGACATAGTAAACCGATTCGGCACGCAGCTCGTGCACGACGGGGTCAGCTTCGACGTGCACGCTGGTGAGATCTTCGGCATCGTCGGCGGGTCGGGCAGCGGCAAGTCAGTACTGCTGAAGACCATGCTGGGCCTGCATCGGCCGAACTCCGGCAGCGTCGAGGTCGAGGGGCGCGACATCATCGCGATGAGCGAGCGCGAGTTGCGCGAAGTCAAGCGCCGCTACGGCGTCACTTTCCAGCACGGGGCGTTGTTCACCTCGCTGTCGGTCGCGGAGAACGTGATCCTGCCGATCGCGGAGGCGGTCGACGTCTCCGAGCAGACCCTGGGCGAGCTGGTCGAGCTTCGACTGCGCATGGTCGGCCTGCCGCTCGATGCCGCTTCGAAATTCCCGGCGCAGCTGTCGGGCGGCATGGTGAAGCGCGCGGCGCTGGCGCGGGCACTGGCGCTGGATCCTCCGCTGCTGTTCCTGGACGAACCGACCGCCGGGCTCGATCCGATCGCGGCCACGGCATTCGACGACCTGGTGATCTATCTGCGCGACACGCTCGAGCTCACCGTGGTGATGGTCACCCACGATCTGGACACCCTCGCGAGGACATGCGACCGTGTCGGCGTACTCGTCGACCGCAAGCTGGTGGTGGATACGCTGGAGGGGATCGTCAGGAGCGAGCACCCCTGGATCCGGGAGTATTTCCACGGGGCGCGCGGCAGGTCGGTCGAGGATGCGGCGGAGGGCAGGGATGGAACGTGACGCGAAATACGTGGCCGTCGCGGTCTTCGCACTGTCGGTGCTGGCCGCGGCCTTCGCGTTCGTCTGGTGGTACTCGGGCAAGGGCGACCGCCGTGAATACGAGCTCTACGAGGTCTATTTCGACGGCTCGGTCAGCGGCCTCGCCCAGGGCAGCCCGGTGCGGTACCTCGGCGTCGACGTCGGTCGCGTGGAGAGCCTGCGCGTAGACACCGAAAACCCGGGTCGGGTGAAGATCCTGGCCGAGATCGACTCGACGGCACCGATTTCCGGCGCGACCCGCGCACGGCTGGGTCTGCTGGGGCTTACGGGCCTGCTGTACATCGATCTGCAGCTCGAGCCGGACGTGGACTCGACCCAGCCGCTCGCGAAGGGTGACCGCTATCCGGTGATCCTGTCGCGCAAGGGCGACATCGAGGCGTTCCTGGAGCGACTGCCGGATCTCGTCGGCGACGTGGGCGCCGTGGTCGAGCGCATAGAGCGCGTGCTGTCCGACGAGAATATCGCTGCGGTCCGCGGCACGCTGGCCGCTCTGGAGGAAACTTCGCGCGGGCTGCCCGCCGTGGCCTCCGAGGCACAGGTGCTGCTGGCGGAGCTGCGCCGGGTGTCCGGGGACACCGGGGCACTGCTGAAGGAGGCGAACGGCCTGCTAGAGAGTTCCGGTCCCGAGCTCGCGGCATCGCTCGACAGCCTGCGGACGGCGACGGAGCGCGTCGCCTCGCTCGCGGCGAGCGCCGAGCGGGTGCTCTCCGCCAACGAGTCCAGCCTCGCTGGCTTCGCAGGCAGTAGTCTCTTCGAGTTCCAGCAGCTGCTCGTGGACCTGCGCCAGACGAGTGCGGAAGTGCAGCGACTCGCGAGCAGCCTGCAGGAGAACCCGTCCATGCTGCTGCGCGAGCGCGAGGAAACGGGTGTGGAGATAGCACCATGAAGCGCGTCGCATTGATCCTGGCAGCCGCACTTGCGTGCGGCGCCTGTACGGGCGGCCTGCTGAAATCGGATGTCGCGCCGCCCGCCGTGTACCGTCTCAGCGCGACCGAAGTGCAGCACGGTGGCCAGCCGCTGGGGCTCGCGCTGGTCGTTGCGAGGCCCCGGGCACCCGCCGCACTGGACACCGACCGTCTGGCCGTGGTCAAGCCGGGACTGGGTTTCGACTACTTCGCCGGCTTGCGCTGGGCAGAACCAGCACCGTCGATGCTGCAGCAGTTGCTGGTGCAGGCGCTCGCCGCCGATGGCCGGTTCGCGACCACGGTCGCCGCGCCGAGCCGTGTCCCGACCGAGCTGCTGCTCGATGTGGAGTTGCGCCGGTTCGAGGCTGTCGATGCGGGCGAAGGGCAGGCGCCGCGCGTGGACGTGGAGATCCAGGCCAGTCTGGTGGACCTGCGTGATCGCCGACGGGTCGGGAGCTTCTCCGCGGCATCGTCGGCGACGGCGAGCGAGCGTCGCCGCCCGGCACTGATCCTCGCCTTCCAGCAGGCCACCGACGCGGCGGTTCGCGAGCTGCTCGGCGGGCTTCGCGAGACTTCCGCAGAACCCAGTCGCTGAGCTTGCCGCACGCTGCCACTGGCCGCCTGTGGACCGCACTGCGCGCGGTGGCCTGCGCCTTGCTGTTCGTCGCGAACGCGGCGCAGGCTGCCGGACCGACCGCGGTGCTGACCGGCTACGTCAGCCGGGTCATGGATGGCGACAGCGTGATCCTGCGTTCCTCGGGCCGGGACATCGAGCTGCGGCTCGCGGAGATCGATACGCCTGAGAAGGGGCAGCCGTACGCCGAGAACTCCAGGCGTGCGCTGCAGGGCATGCTGCTCGGGCGGCGAATACGGGCCGAGGTGCTCGAGCGCGACCGCTACGGCCGGGCCGTGGCACGGGTCTACCGCCTGCCGGAGGGCTTATGGGTCAACGAGGAACTCGTTCGACGCGGGCATGCCTGGGCCTACCGGCGCTACGTCCGGGATCCCCACCTGTATGAGGTCGAGCGCGAGGCCCGCGAGCACAGGCGGGGCCTGTGGGCGCTGCCGGAGGCCGAGCGCGAAGCGCCGTGGAAATGGCGCAAGGAGCACCCTGTCCCCGCCCGGCGGGATCAGGCAGCCAGCATCTCCAGCCGGCGCTCGAGTTCGAACGGGTCGCGGACGATCGTGCATCGCTCGGGAGTCGCGGCGGCGTCCAGGCGCTCGACCGCGGAGCCGCCGAGCCACACGGCCTGCGCGGGCGTGATCCCGGCGACGAGTTCACGCAGGGCCGCGGTCAGTACGGGCAACCCGTCCTCGAGAACGACGCTGAGCGCGACGACGCTTGCACCGACCTCGCGTGCGTAACGGGCGATCTCGGCCGCGGGAAGGTCGGGCCCGAGGTAGTGCACCTTGAAGCCCCGGCTCGCGCAGAGGATCGCCGACATCAGCAGGCCCAGCTCGTGGCGTTCCCCCTCCAGCGTCGCGAAGACGATCGAACGACCGTGCGAGTTTCGATCGAAGGTATCGAGGAACAGGCCGAGATGCTTGCGGACGGCCCCGGAAACCAGCCGCTCCTGCGCTATCGAGAACTGCCCGCGGTGCCAGCGGTTGCCGACTTCGGTCAGCAGCGGTTTCAGCACCTCGTCGAACAGCTGCGGCGCGCTCATCAGCGAGATCGCGAGCGTCAGGCACTGTTCGCAGTCCGCGGGGCGGAAACGCTCTGCGGCTTCGAGGATCCGCCGGACGAGCACGCTGCCAGGTGTCATGGAGCCGCCGTCGGCCGGTGCCTGAAGCAGCTCCGCGAGCTCGTGTTCGTCGAGCTTTGACAGGCGACCGATCGGGTGCCCGCGTTCCGTGGCTTCGCGCAGTCGCCTGAGCCGAATGACGTCCTCTGGGCGGTAGACCCTCCGGCCCGAAGCGTCCCTGCCCGGGACGACGACCGCGTAGCGCCGCTCCCAGGCGCGAAGCGTTTCGACGCTCAGTCCCGTGGCCTCGGACACCGCCTTGATCGAGAACATGAGCGGCAATGATACGTGCGTCGGGGCAGATGTAAAGATAATATGTACTAAAACGCTGGACAAATGGTTGACAGAACGGTCGGGCTGTGGGATCGTTCAGCCGTCAACGATGACCCCCGTTCGGGCGGGCCTCAGGCCCGCCCTTCTTTTTTCCTGATTCGATTGCCGCGCAGCAGAGCGCGAAGTTACGCCGGCTGCTGGATGACCGGGTGCTCGCCGGTGTCCTGCCGGCGGATCAGGTCGAGGAACTCGGCCGAGGACAGCGGCTCTCCGAACAGGCGCCCCTGGCCGTACTGGCATCCGCTGTGCAGCAGGAACGCGCGCTGCTCGTCCGTCTCGATCCCTTCGGCCAGCACCTGCAATCCCAGGCTGCGACCCATCTCGATGATCGTGCGAACGATCGTCGCATCGTCCGGGTCGCTCGCCGCGTTCGTGACGAAAGAGCGGTCGATCTTCAGCGTGCCGATCGGGAACTGCTGCAATGCGCTCAGGCTTGAATAGCCTGTGCCGAAATCGTCGATCGACAGGTGCACGCCCATCGCACGCAGCTCGTCGAGCAAGGGCAGCGTACGGTCCGCGTCCAGCATCAACGTCGTTTCGGTGATCTCGAGCTCGACGCAGGCAGGCGAGACGCCATGCTTCTCGAACACCGAGCGGCAGCGCGGAATGAAGCTCGCCTGGCTCAGCTCCTTCAGCGAGAGGTTGATCGCCACGCGGCCGGGGTCGTCCACCTTGCGGCGCCAGCTCGAATAGTCGCTGCAGACCTGTTCGAGCACCCATGCGCCGATGTCCAGGATCAGCCTCGATTCCTCGGCCAGCGGGATGAACTGCGACGGCGCGATGTCGCCGTGCCCCGGCAGGCGCCACCGTATCAGTGCCTCGGCTCCCACCACCCGTCGACTGTCGAGGTCGACCTTGGGCTGGTAGCGCAGT
>DATIRA010000066.1:0-2515 GCA_035470225.1 Steroidobacteraceae bacterium
GTAGCACCCGGGGGAGAGCCTGACGGTCGGCGTCGAGTACGGCTTCGACACCAGCTTCTGACCAGGAGGAGGGATGATGATCGCTACAGGCAAGGCACCCCGCTGCTGGACGGCCGCGTTCGCGGTGCTGTCGCTGGCGGCGACGGCCGCGGTGGCGCGGGACGTGAGCACGAGCGTCGGTGACGCACAGATCAGCGCCGCGCTCGATGCGGCTTATGCGCAGTTCAAGGACCTCAACGAAGGTGCCAATGCCGACTACATTCCGGCGCTGGCGAAAGTGGACCCGAACATCTACGGCATCGCGCTGGTGACCACTGACGGTCGGATCCACACCAGGGGCGACGTCGCCGCGGAAGTCTCGATCCAGTCGATCTCGAAGGTGTTCACGATGGCCCGGGTCATCGAGGAGCGCGGCCCGCGCGCGATCGCCGATAACATGGGCGTCGATGCCACGGGCCAGGTATTCAACTCGATCGTCGCGATCGAGCAGTACAAGGGCGCGGAGATGAACGCGATGGTGAACCCGGGTGCGATCACCGCGACCAGCATGGTTCCCGGCAGCTCCCGCGACGAGATCTGGAACAAGATCCTGGGCTACTACGGCGACTTCGCGGGACGACCGCTGTCGGTGAACCAGGAAGTGTTCAAGTCGGAGTCAGAGACCAACCAGCGCAACCAGGCAATCGCGATGCTGATGTATGCCTACGGGCACATCAAGGATGATCCGCTGCGCGCGACCGACATATACACCGAGCAGTGCTCGGTCAGCGTGAACGCGCGGGACCTCGCGACGATGGCAGCGACGCTGGCCAACGGCGGCGTGAATCCGGTCACCGGGAAGGTCGTGATGACAAGCGAGAACGTGCCGGAGGTGCTGGCCGTGATGGCTACGGCAGGCATGTACGACGATTCGGGCCAATGGCTGTACAGGACGGGACTGCCGGCCAAGAGCGGCGTCGGCGGCGGCATCATAGCGGTGTCGCCCGGTAAGTTCGGCATCGCGGTGATCTCCCCCCCACTCGATGCTGCCGGCAACAGCGTCAAGGCGCAGAAGACCATCGAGGCGATCTCCGATGCGCTCGGCGGCAACCCCTACGCCGTCACGCCCGTCGTAAGGAAGAAGTAGCTATCGCGGTCGCCGTGGAGCCATGTTTCAGCCGGCGCCGGAGCCGACCAGCGCCGCGAGCAGGGCGGGCAGCATCGTGCCGGCCGGCCCGCGCAGCTGCACGTCGGCCCGCCGGCTCAGGTCCGTGGGATTCGGGTTGACCTCTATCACGCTGGCGCCGGCACGCAGCGCGGATTCCGCAAGGCCTGCCGCCGGATAGACCAGCGACGACGTGCCGACGGAGAGAAACACATCGCAGTCGGATGCGGCCGCGTCCGCGAGCAACAGCGCGTCCTGCGGGATGAGCTCACCGAACCAGACGACGTCCGGTCGCAGCAGCGCGCCGCAGACCGCGCAGCGGGGTAGGGCGGCGGCGCCCGGCTCGTCGGGCGCACGATCAACGACCCGGTGCTCGCGCGTGCAGCGGTCCCGAAGTATGTTGCCGTGGTACTCGACGACCCCGGTGCTGCCCGCGCGCTGGTGCAGGCCGTCCACGTTCTGCGTGACCAACGTCAGGGCGCGAGCCCGGCGGGCGAGATCCGCCAGCGCGTAATGACCAGGATTCGGTTGCGCGTTGCGAACGTACTCCCGTCGTGACTCGTACCAGCCCCAGACCAGCTCCGGGTCTTCGGCGAAGCCCTCCGGCGTCGCGAGCTGCATCGGATCGTAACTCGCCCACAGGCCCTGTTGTGCATCCCGGAACGTGGGGATCCCGCTTTCGGCCGAGATCCCCGCGCCTGTCAGCACACAGACGCGCCGCGCGTTCCGAAGCAATCCGGCAGCACGATCGATCAGCTCGGACCTGGATTCCACAGGGCCGTCCTCTGTTACCCGCGAGTGCCGATGCCCTGGTCACTAGCAGCTAGCAGCTCGCAACTGGCAAATAGCAACTAGTAACTAGCAGCTAGTAACTAGTCCCTAGTCCCTAGTCCCTTCTTCTCAGGCCGCCCTGCTTGCACCGGCGAGCTGACGCACGACGTAATGCAGGATGCCGCCGTGCTGGTAGTACTCGCGCTCCTTTGGCGTGTCGATGCGCACGCGCGCTTCGAAGCTGATCGGCTGACCCGCGGCCGGCGTGGCTACCACTTTCACCATCCGTGCCGCGCCGCCATTGAGACCGATGATCTCATAGCTCTCGGTGCCGCTGAGTCCGAGCGACTGGGCGCTCTCGCCCTCCTTGAACTGCAACGGCAGCACACCCATCCCGATCAGGTTCGAGCGGTGGATGCGCTCGAAGCTCTCGGCCAGCACCGCCTTCACGCCGAGCAGCATCGTGCCCTTGGCCGCCCAGTCGCGCGAGGAGCCCGTGCCGTATTCCTTGCCGGCGATGACCAGCAGCGGCGTGCCCTCCGCCTGGTATTTAATCGCTGCGTCGTAGATCGAGGTCTGCTCGCCGCTCGGAATATGCAC
>DATIRA010000067.1:0-5593 GCA_035470225.1 Steroidobacteraceae bacterium
GGATCGTGCCGTTGATGACGGCATCGTGCACCTTGACGGAGCCCTCGATGCAGCCTTTTTCGCTCAGTACCAGCAGGCCCTGGGATCCCTGTCTGGCACGCACGTTTCCCTGCACCCGGCCATCGATGCGCAGGCCGTCCGGAATGACCACGTCACCGATGATTTCCACGCCTGTAGCAATGAGACTGGAGAGCCGCGTGGCTTCGATCGAAGGCTGCTTCTTCTTGCTGAACATCATGACCTCGTGCGATGAACTATTGCTTCGGACGGCCTATGGACGCCGGCCGCTCTGCTGGTTGAGAAAATCGAGCCGGGATCGCAATTCCCCGACGCGGTCGTTCAGCTCGAGCACCTCGCGGTCGAGGGCTTCCCGCGTGGACTGCTCCAGTTCGAGCTCCGTGCGCACGCGGGCCAGCTCGTTGCGCAGGGTCGCGTTCCGCTCGCGAAGCTCGCGGCGCTCGGCTGCAGCCGCGGAGCTGTCCGCGAACATGCGGCCACCGGCCATTCCGGCCAGCAGCAGCAGCGCAGCGATCGCGAGCGCCAGCAGCGCGATGCGCCAGCGCTCGTCCGAGGAGAGCGCGAGTTTCGCGGTGGTCAACGTCTGGGTCGAAGTCGTCGAGGCCAGGTTCATGGCTGCACCGACGCCGGAAGCACCTGAGCCAGGAACTGCTTCGGTTCGACGCGGGCGCCGTTGCGGATCACCTCGAAGTGCAGGTGAGGGCCGGTGGAGCGGCCGCTCGAGCCGACCGCGGCGATCCTCTGCTTCGGCATCACCACATCGCCTTTGCGCACGAACAGCTTTGAGGCGTGGCCATACAGCGTCGAGAGTCCGTCGCCGTGGTCGATGATGACCGTGTAGCCGTAGGCGCCGTGATAGCCGGCGGAGCGTACGCGTCCACCGCCACTCGCCAGGATGGGCGTGCCGCGCGGCGCGGGGATGTCGAGGCCCGTGTGGCGTGCGAGCCGGCCCGTGAATGGGTCGCGTCGCACGCCGAACGCCGAGCTGATATCGAACTCCTGACCCAGCACCGGCAGGCGATAGGGGTAGGCCATGTTTGCGAGCTGCCGCTCCGCGGTTGCTGCGTCGAGCTCGGCCAGCTCGATCTCGAGGCGGGACAGCACTGTCTCCAGCCGCGCGAGCCCGGTGCCGTAGTCGTACCGGGCTGCGGTGGCGGCCGGCGCCGGCGCTGCGACGTCAGCCAGTGGCACGAGTGGACCACCGCTCGGCGGGTTCTTGGCGCGTTCGACTGATTCCGCAGCCACGATTTCAGGTGCGGCCGGCACCTGGCCTGCCGGTGTCCCTGCCGCAGAGGCCGGTCCGGGATCGCCAAGTCGCCTGCCGAGCGCGGTGGCCTCGCTCTCGAGGCGGCTCAGCCGGCCCGCCAGCGTTCCGATCCGCTCGATCAGCGCGCGGCCCTCGGGCTGGTTCAAGTCCAGTGCAACCGGGCCGCCTGCTGCGGCGATTGCAGCGTCGTCGCCGCCGCGTGCGATCAAATAGCCCATCGTGAAGCAGAGACTCATCGCCAGCAGCGTCACGACCGCCGCTGCCGCGGCGAGTCGGCGCATGCCGACCGTGTGCAGACGGCTATCCGTCAGCGGACCTGCAGAAACGATGACCAGTGCCACAGTCGTTCTTGCCTCTAGCCGGGCCGTCTGCATGCGGCCCGTGTGTCGTACCATCGTAGGTGTGACTGACTAATTACCGCGCCGAGCGAGGCCAGACAAACAATCCGTGCCGTGACTGCTGAATATGTGATCGAGTCCACACGCAGGCGCCGCTATCCGCAGCGCTCGGCAACGGCTCCGCCGCACGGGCCCGAACCCGGGGCTTTCGTCAAAACGGTTTACAACGGCGACCGGAACGTCGCCTCCCAGATCAGAGGTTCCAGGATGCGTTCAGCACAGCAGAGAATGGCAGGCTGGTTCGCCTGCACCGCTTTCGCGGTCCAGTCGGTCGCTCCGGCCGTCGCGCAGGCGGAGGCCGAGGCGCAGGTGCTGAGCTGCGTTTCAGTGGATGGCGAACGGCAGCACTGCCCCGGGTACACCGGCGCCGGCGTCGCACTCGGCATGTCGACCGGCCGTGCGACCTGTCTGCTTGGGCGCAACTGGGGCTACGACGCCGACGGTGTCTGGGTCACCGAAGGCTGCGGCGGCGAGTTCCTGCTCGGCAAGCCCGATCACGAGGAACGTCGGCTCGCCGCACAGGGCGGTGGCCCGACTGACAGCGCCGAGCGCTCGGCCGATGCCGCGAGCGCCAAGACAGCTGAGCCGGCCTCGCTTGGCGATTACCTGGTCTATACGCGATTCGGCGCGCAGCTTGCGGCCGCCAACGACGAGGCGGAGATCCAGGACGCCCGTTCGAGGATCGGCTTCCAGTATGAGACAGGGCAGGACATCCGGTTCTTCGCGGACGCCGAGTGGTCCGTGAATCTTACGGCGAACGCGAGAAGCTTTTACCCGGGCGAAACCACGAGCAGCGGCTTCCTGCTGCTCGACACCACCCGTGGCTCGGTCTTCGGTACGCGGCTCGGGTATGTCGGGGTCGATTTCGGCAAGTCGGGCCGGGTCAGCTTCGGCAAGCAGTGGGGCGTGCATTACGACGTGACCTCTTACACCGATGCCTTCAACGTCTTCGGTGCCGAAGCCAGCGTCACGTTCAACGCAGATACCGACGGCGGTTTGATGGGAACCGGGCGCGCCGACGAGGCTCTCGTCTATCGCAACAGGCTTTTCGACACGGTGGATCTGGGTCTGCAGGTGCAGTTGCGGAACCTGGACAACGGCGAGGTAATCGACGGCTACGGGGCATCGCTCAGGGCCGGGATCCTGCCGGGACTCGAGCTCGGGGTCACCTATACGACCGCGCACTGGGACGACTCGATCAAGGGCGCGCTGGTCGGGCTGAAGGGCGACGCCGAGTACGGCGCGCTGGGCGTCAAGTACGAGTCGGACCGCCTGCGGCTCGCGGGCGTCTACGCGAGGCAGCGCAACGGCGACCTGGCGCGGATCCCGGTCACAATCGGGGAAGAATCCGTGCTGGTTCCCGTCGCCTTCGACGGCACGGGCGTCGAGCTCGCGGCGCGTTACCAGCTGAGCCGGCTCGGGCTGCTGGCCGGATGGCTCAACTATCGGCCCGACAAGGGCACCGAGCTGGCCGATCCGGATGCGGAACTCCGCTATCTGATACTCGGGACTGACTACCGCTGGAATCCGAGTGCGCTCTTCTTCGCCGAGTATCGCTTAGCCAACGGGAAGGATCCCGTCGGCATACGGGGCGAGGACGTTTTCGCACTGGGCTTCCAATATCGTTTCCTGAAGCGTGGCTCGTTTGATTTCGATTGACGCGCAACGGGGTCCGCAGCCGACGGACACGGTCGCGCGGGAGGATCTGGTGTATCTTGCGCCCGCGACGCCATTGCCTAGACCATCCGGAGCATCGAATGAAGACACTCTTGACGCTGGCCCTGTTACTGACTGGAGCAACCGCCATGGCCGCCGACAACCTCAAAGCCTTCCCGCCCGCCGATCAGGGCATGGCCCGTTACGTAATCAACGTTCCGCAACAGGACAACGAGGACGAGTGGAAGGTCGAGCTGCAGGTCGGCAAGACCGTGAGCCTCGATGCGGCCAACCGTTACTTCTTCGGAGGTCGGCTGGAGCCCGAGAGCATCCAGGGCTGGGGTTACACGCGATATGTGCTGCGCGAGCTGGGCCCGATGGCCGGCACGCTGATGGCGGTGGATCCTGAGGCCCCGAAGGTGGATCGATTCATTACGCTGGGCGGCGAGCTCCAGCTGCTGCGCTACAACAGCCGGTTGCCGCTGGTCGTCTACGTACCAGACGGCGTCGAGGTCCGCTATCGATTCTGGCGGGCGGAAGCGACGGCCAGGGCTGCCGAAACCGGCTGAAGCTACTTCGAGCCGCCGCGGATCTTCTGCACGACCAGTAATAGCACGGCTGCGCCGATCACCGACGCAACGAGCCCGGCCCCCTGGCCGGCGTGGTACCAGCCGAGTGCCTGACCGACGAAGCCGGCGATGAACGACCCGCCGACGCCGAGCAGGATGGTCATTATCCAGCCCATCGGCTGTGCGCCCGGCACCACGAATCGCCCCAGCGCGCCTACGATCAGGCCGATGATGAGTGTCCAGATGATTCCCATGGGCCGCTCCTTGATTCCTGACCGTTCGCACTGTAGCACCGCGAGCCGGCCGAGACGATTACGCGACCCGGCCGCCGGCGGGACCTCGAGCCCGATCGAGTATTCGCAGATGCTGTAGCGGCGGCCGGCGGAATCCGCCTGAGAGGCGAGCGCAGGCCCGCCTCTCACGGGATGGGGGTCGTCGTGCCGGGCTGGTGCCCGAGCCGCTGGCTCAGTCGAGCAGCTCCTTCGGGATGTTGCCGCCGTTCTCCGCGATTTTCCTGAGTACCGTCTTGTGCAGCCAGACGTTCATCTTCGCGGACTCGGTCATCAGGTCGGCCGGGCAGCCGAGCTCGATCGCGAGTTCCTTGCGCGCGCTGTAGCTGCTGTCGATGTCGAGCAGCTTCAGCAGGTCGACGATCGAGGTCTTCCAGTTGAGCTTCTGCGGGTTCTTTGCCGCGAGGTCCTCGAGCTGCGCCACGACATCGACGACGGTGATCGGCTGCGGCGGGGGCGGAGGCGGCGGTACGGCCGCAGCTGTCGGCACGGGCTTCTGGACCTGTGCCGGCGGCGGAACGGTCGCGGCTTCGGCCTTCTTGAGGCCGAGCTTTTCCATGATCGAGCTGAAGAAACCCATATCTACTCCTTGCGCTTGCTGTGTTTCGGGGGACTGAACCGCCCCGCAGCCGATGATTTAGACACAGGCCGCAGGGCTGCGCCAACCGTGGAAAGTCGCGAGCCGGCACGCGTGGACCTTGCGACGGTAGCAGTCCACCGGCCACGAGTACCTGTGCCGGTAGCCCTGGGGCCGGTTCTGGGTTATCAAGGTCGCGTCAGCGCTGCGCGAAATCGGAGTCCCGTCGTGTCCCATCTGCCCTGTGTCGAGCTCGAAACCCGCGAACCCGCGGATGCCTCGGTGATCTGGCTGCACGGCCTCGGCGCGGACGGTCACGACTTCGAGCCGATCGTACCGGAGCTGCGACTGCCGCGCGATGCCGCGGTCCGGTTCGTGTTCCCGCATGCGCCGGTGATTCCGGTCACGATCAACGGCGGCATGCCGATGCGCGCCTGGTACGACATCCTCGAGCTCAGTGTCGAGCGGCACGTGGACGAAGCGCAGCTCAGCGCCTCGGCCCGGGCCGTCACGGCGCTGATCGACAGGGAGATCGAGCGCGGCGTAAAAAGCACGCGCATCGTAATGGCCGGGTTTTCGCAGGGCGGTGCGGTGGCCTACGAGGCCGCGCTCCGTTATCCCCGACCGCTGGCGGGGCTGCTTGCGCTGTCTTCGTATTTCGCAACGGCGGGCTCGTTCGCGCCGCACGAGGCCAACGCCGACCTCGAGGTGCTGGTCTGCCACGGCACGCACGACCCGGTCGTGCCCGAGTCGCTTGGCCACCGCAGCTACCAGACCCTGCTCGCAATGAGGCATCCCGTCGAGTATCGCACCTACCC
>DATIRA010000068.1:0-4069 GCA_035470225.1 Steroidobacteraceae bacterium
CCGTGCGAACGAGTCGGTCGATGTGACGGCCAAGGTTTCGAACCTGGTCACGGCGGTCAGGTTCGCCGAGGGACAGCAGGTGTCGCAGGGCGCGGTGCTGGTCGAGCTGGACGGGGCACAGGCGCAGGCGGAACTTGCGATTGCCGAGGCGGCGCTGGCCGAGAGCCGCAGCCAGTATGCACGCAGCCGTGAGCTCTACACGACCCGTGCGCTCTCCGAGGCGCAACTCGAGCAGATCGAGGCGACGCTAAAGGCCAACGAGGCACGCGTCGTCGCGGCGCGTTCGAGGCTCGGCGACACCGTCATCCGCGCGCCATTCTCCGGACGCATGGGACTTCGCAGGGTCAGCGTCGGCAGCCTGGTCAACCCTGGCACGGTCATCACGACGCTGGACGACACCCGTACGATCAAGCTCGACTTCACGATCCCGGAGACATTTCTCGCCGAGGTCAGCCCGGGGCTGGCCGTTACGGCTCATAGCGTCGCCTACCCGGATCGCAGCTTCACCGGCGAGGTCGCGAGCATCGACTCGCGCGTCGATCCGAGCACACGTTCGGTGACAGTTCGCGCGCTGGTGCCGAACCCTGAGCGTGTCCTGAAGCCCGGCATGTTTCTGACCGTTCGGCTCGTGCGTGGCGAGCGGGACGCGCTGGTGATTCCGGAGGAAGCGGTCGTGCCCGAGCAGGGCGACGTGTTCGTGTTCGTCGTCAAGGACGGCATCGCCGAGAAGCGGCTGATACAGACCGGCCAGCGACGCGTGGGGTCCGTGCAGGTGACCGACGGTCTCGCGGCGGGCGAGGTCGTCGTGACCGAGGGGACCCAGAAGCTGCGTGACGGTGCCGAGGTGCGCGTCGTCGGCGAGGCGCCCGCGCCGGAGCCCGCGACCACAGCGGCAGGAGGCAGCACGTGAAACTCTCGGCCGTCTCGGTCAAGCGACCGGTCTTCGCGACCGTCGTCAGCCTGCTGCTGGTGATTCTCGGGCTGCTCGCGGCCACCCGGCTGCCGGTGCGCGAACTGCCCGATGTCGAGTCGCCGGTCATTTCGATCGAGACGGACTACCGCGGCGCATCCGCTGACGTCGTCGAGACCAAGATCACGCAGGTGATCGAGGACCGCGTGGCGGGGCTCGAAGGCATCACCAAGATCACCTCGCAGAGCATCGACGGGCGGTCCTCAATCGACCTGGAGTTCTCCCCGGAGCGCGACGTGGACGAAGCAGCCAACGACGTCCGCGACCGGGTCTCGCGTGTGGCCGACGATCTTCCGCCTGAGGCCGACCCACCGGACATCGGCAAAGCGGCGTCGGGTTCCGAGCCGATCATGTGGATCAACCTCGCCAGCGACACGTTGAGCGCGCTGGAACTCACGGACTACGCCGAGCGCGTGCTGGTCGAACGGCTCGGGGTGCTGCCCGGCGTGGCGCGGGTGAGGATCGGCGGCGCCCGGCGCTATGCGATGCGGATCTGGATCGACCGCGAGGCGCTGGCCGCGCGCCTGCTGACCGTGACCGACATCGAGGCAGCGCTGCGACGCGAGAACGTGCAGCTGCCCGCGGGGCGGCTCGAGTCCGCGCAACGCGAGTTCACGCTGCGTACCGAGACGGGCCTCAACACCGAGCAGGAGTTCCGCGCTCTCGCGGTCGGCCGGGGGCCGGACGGTTACCTGGTCAGGCTCGGCGAAGTGGCCGACGTGCGGTTGGCCGCGGAGAACGAACGCAGCGTCTCGCGCTCGAACGGTGTGCCCGGGGTCAGCATCGGTATCGAGCAGATATCCAAGGCCAACACGCTGGAGGTCGCGGCCGGCGTGCGCGCCGAGCTCGATCGCCTGCGTCCCGACCTGCCGC
The DNA here is from genome assembly GCA_035470225.1 of Steroidobacteraceae bacterium. Classification (GTDB taxonomy): domain Bacteria; phylum Pseudomonadota; class Gammaproteobacteria; order Steroidobacterales; family Steroidobacteraceae; genus DATIRA01. The sequence continues at coordinate 1,844 of DATIRA010000068.1, forward strand.
CCGGCACGGTTCTCGAGGTGAATCTCGACCGTTCCGTGTTCATCGGCGAGTCGATGAAGGAAGTGCTGGTCGCGCTCGGGATCGCGCTGGTGCTGGTGCTGGTCGTGATCTACCTGTTCCTCGGTAACCTGCGCGCCACGCTGATACCGGCGTTGACGATCCCGGTGTCGATCATCGCCGCGTTCATCGTCATGGCCGCGATGGGTTTCTCGATCAACACGCTGACGCTGCTCGGTCTCGTGCTGGCCATCGGGCTGGTCGTCGACGACTCGATCGTCGTGCTCGAGAACATCTACCGTCGCCTCGAGACCGGCGAGCCTGCGCTGATTGCGGCCGTGGACGGCAGCCGCGAGATCGGCTTCGCCGTCATCGCGACCACGCTGGTGCTGGTCGCTGTCTTCGTGCCGATCTCGTTCCTCGAAGGCGACGTCGGCAAGCTGTTCCGGGAATTCGGCTTCACGATTGCGGCGGCCGTGCTGTTCTCTTCGCTGGTCGCGCTGACGCTGACACCGATGCTGGCCTCGAAGCTGCTGGCCCGCGGAGCCGTCCGTTCCCGGTTCTCGAGTGCCGTCGACGAATTCTTCGACAAGCTGGCGGGCGGCTACGAGAAGCAGCTCCGCGGGCTCATGCGACGGCCCTGGCTGGTCGTGGCCGCGATGATCGCCGCGGCCGCGCTGGCCGCGCTGCTGTTCCGCACGCTGCCGAGCGAGCTCGCGCCGTCGGAGGACCGCGGTTTCATCTTCCTCGGCCTGACCGGTCCCGAGGGCTCGTCGCTGGAGTACATGGACCGGCATGCGCGCATGGCCGAGGAGGTCCTGGCGCGGGAGGTCGCGACCGGCGAGATGCTGCGGGGCATCGTTCGTATCCCGGGTGGATTCGGCGGCGGCGCAAGCATGAACCAGGCCCGCGGATTCGCGGTCCTGGCGCCCTGGGGCGAGCGGGAGCGCAGCGCCGACCAGATCGCACAGTCGGTGCGTGCCGAGCTCAACAAGCTGCCCGGCGTGCGCGCGAGCGTCGGCGTGCCAGGTGGCTGGTCGCGCGGGCGGGGCTCCCCGGTCCAGGTGGTGCTCGGTGGAACCGACTACGCAGAGCTCGTGCAGTGGCGGGACCTGCTGATGGCGCGAATGGAAGAAAACCCGGGCCTAACGAACGTGATCTCGGACTACGAGGAACGCAAGCCCGAGCTGCAGGTCGAGGTGGACCGCGACCGTGCCGCGGACCTCGGCATCTCGCTCGCGAACGTCGGTCGAACGCTGGAGACGGTGCTCGGCTCGCGGATCGTCACGACCTTCATCGATCGCGACCGGGAGTACGACGTGATCCTGCAGGGACGCGCCGAGGACCGGGCGACCCCCGACGACCTGGACAACCTCTACGTGCGGTCCGAGCGGACCGGCGAGCTGATCCCATTGTCGAACCTGGTGCAGCTCACCGAGACCGCTGGGCCGATGCGGCTCAATCGCTTCGACCGGCTGCGGGCGATCACGATCAGTGCGGCGTTGGAGCCGGGCTATCCGCTCGGCGAGGCGCTCGAGTTCGTCGAGGGCGTCGTCGAGCGGGAGATGCCGCCTTCGGTGCGGCTCAATTTCGACGGAGAGTCGCGGGAGTTCAAGGAATCGGGCAGCGAGCTGTACTTCATGTTCCTGCTGGCGCTGATCGTCGTGTTCCTGGTTCTCGCCGCGCAGTTCGAGAGTTTCCTGCATCCCTTCGTGATCATGACCACGGTCCCGCTCGCGGTGATCGGCGCGCTGGTCGGCTTGTGGATCTACGGGATGTCTATCAACGTCTTCAGCCAGATCGCCGGAATCATGCTGGTCGGCCTTGCGGCGAAGAACGGCATCCTGATCGTCGAATTCGCCAACCAGCTGCGAGACCGCGGCGTCGAGTTCGGCGAAGCGGTCATCGAGGCCGCCTCGATCCGGCTGCGCCCGGTGCTGATGACGAGTTTCTGCACGGCCTTCGGCGCGCTGCCACTGATGCTCGCGAGCGGCGCCGGCGCGGAATCGCGCCGGGCGATCGGCGTGGTGGTCTTCTACGGGGTGGTCGTGTCGGTGCTGCTGACACTGGCCGTCGTGCCGGCGGTCTACACGCTGGTCGCGCGCAACACGGGCTCGCCGCAACGCATCGCCAAGGCGCTCGAGCGGCTGCGCGAAGCCCGAGCCGGTTCCCCGGGCGGGTTGCCAGGAGATGCGTCAGGCTCGCAAAATGTCTCGTAAGATTCTGATA
>DATIRA010000069.1:0-21239 GCA_035470225.1 Steroidobacteraceae bacterium
AGCCAGGTTACCGTGCCGGACTACATCAATTTCCACGGCGCGGGGCTGCTCGGCTCGCCGACGCCGCAGATCGGCTTCAACCAGCATCTCGGCTGGTCGCACACGGTGACGACCAGCCGGCGGTTCACGCTGTACGAACTCGCGCTGAAGCCCGGCGACAACCTGACCTACATCAAGGACGGCGAGGAGCGGCCGATCACGACGGAGACCTTCGAGGTCTGGGCCGACGTGGGCCTGCCCGTCCCGGTCCCACTGACGAAGACCTTCTATTACTCGGAATACGGGCCGATGCTCGCGGCCGACCTCGTGACCGGCGGCGGGCTGCCGGCCTGGGGCGCAGCCGGCACCGCTTACACCTACCGCGACGCGAACGCGAGCGCAACGCGACTGCTCGATACCTGGCTGCAGATGGCGCGTGCGACGAACCTGGAGGAGTTCAAGGACGTGTTCCGCGATTGCGGCAGCACGCTCTGGGTCAACTCGACCTATGCGGACGACCAGGGCAACGCCTACTACATCGACAGTTCCTCGGTGCCGAACCTCTCGGCCGAGGCGATCGCGGTGCTGCAGGCCAAGATCGCGGCAAGTCCGGCCTACGCGGGCCTGTTCAATGCCGGCCTGACGCTACTGGACGGCTCGACCTCGCGGGACGACTGGGTCGAAGGCAGCTGCGGCGGTCGTGTGCCGTTCGAGAACAAGCCCCAGCTGGTGCGTTCGGACTTCGTGCAGAACTCGAACGACAGCTACTGGGCGACCAACCCGGCCGCGCCGCTCGAGGGGTATTCGCCGCTGTTCGGCGCCGAGCGCTACCCGCAGGGGCCGCGCACGCGCATCGGCACGTTTATGTTGCAGAATCCGACGGACCCTGGCTTCGCGGCAGTCGCGCCGGCCGGCCAGGACGGCAAGTTCGGCGCCGATGACATTGCCCGCGTGCTGCACATCAACCGCACCTGGTACGCGGAGGAATTCCTGCCCGAGCTGCGCTCGCGCTGCGCCGCGATCGGCGCCGACGAGGTCAACCTGCCCGCGGGCGGTACGCGCCAGGTCGACGAGGCCTGCGCGGTGCTGCAGGCCTGGGACGGCGTGTACGACCTCGACAGCGTCGGCGCGCACGTGTTCCGGGTGTTCATCAACGACTACCGCGGCAAGTTCGGGACGGATCTTGCGCAGCCCTTCGATCCGTCGGATCCGGTCGGCACGCCGTCGACGCCGAGGCCGGCCGATCCGGCCAATCTCGCGAACGACCCGATGCTGGTCTCGCTGGCGGCGGGTCTCGAGCGGCTCGATCGGGCCGCGATTCCCTATACGGCCACACTCGGCAGCGTCCAGTACGCGCAACCCTCCGGCGGCGTGCCGCCGGGCGGGCAGCCCGTCGTACTGGGGCCGTCCTTCCCGTGGCACGGCGGCAACGGTTCGCTGGACGGGGCATTCAACGCGGTCTCGACGGTCAGCTCGGACGTGCAGGAAGACACGCGGCTGCCGCGGATCAACCCGCCCACGATTCCGACGACCGGCGGACTTTCGGCGAATCCGGGCGAGGGATGGATCATCGCCTACGGCACGAGCTGGCATTTCGGGCTCGAGTTCACCGCGGATGGTCCCCGCGCGCTGGGGTTGATCAGCTATTCGCAGTCCGCGGATGCCGACTCGCCGTTCTTCAACGACCAGATGCAGCGCTACTCGGAGAAGAATATGCGCCCGATCCTGTTCACCGAGAGCGACATCGCGGCCAACCTGCTGCCCGGAGGGGTAGTGACGATCGGCAACAACTGAGGTCGACGGCGGGGCCGCAGGGAAGCGGCCCGAAAGACATGGCCGACACGGGCTGGCAGAAGGAGATCGCGGAACTCCGGCGCAGGCAGGCGCTGGCGGCGGAAATGGGTGGCCCGGAGCGGGTGGCGCGCCAGCGCGCGCGCGGCAAGCTCACGGTGCGCGAGCGCATCGCCGCGCTGCTCGATCAGGGATCGTTCCGGGAATGGGGCAGCCTCGCCGGAGAGGGGCAATATGGCCCGGGCGGCGAGCTGACCGGTTTCCGCGCCTCGAGCTGCATCGGTGGGCGAGGCCTCATCGAGCGGCGTCCCGTGGTCGTCAGCGCGGACGATTTCACGGTCCGCGGCGGATCCTCCGAGAGCTACCACCACGAGAAGAATGCGCAGCTGGAGCGGATGGCCGCCGAATACGGGTTGCCGCTCGTACGGCTGCTCGACGGCACCGGTGGCGGTGGCTCGGTCGCCGAGATCGAGAAGCTCGGCGCCACTTACGTCCCTTACGTACCGGGCTTCGAGCAGGTCGTAGCCAACCTCGGGCGGGTGCCGGTCGTGGCGCTCGGCCTCGGACCCGTTGCCGGCCTCGGCGCGGCCCGGCTCGTCGCGAGCCACTACTCGGTCATGGTGCGCGGTCTCAGCCAGATGTTCACAGCCGGTCCGCCGGTGGTCGAGGCTGCTGGTGAGAAGGTCACCGCCGACGAGCTCGGCGGCGCGCAGCTCCATGCCGGGACGGGCAGCATCGATGACGTCGTCGACACCGAACAGGAGGCTCTGCAGCGCGCACGCAGGTTCCTCGGCTACCTTCCATCGTGCTCCGGTGGCGCCGCGGCGCGGGTCGCCTGCGAGGACCCGCCGGACCGGGTCGAGGAATGGCTGGACGCGGCGATCCCCCGCGACCGGCGCTGGCCCTACGAGATCCGGCCGATCCTCGAAGCCGTGCTCGATCGGGGCAGCTTCTTCGAAATCGGAAGAGCCTGGGGCCGCCCGGTCGTGACCGGACTCGCGCGGCTGGAGGGCTGGCCGGTGGCGATTCTGGCGAGCGACCCGGGCCAGATGGGCGGCACCTGGACCGCAGCCGTCTCCCGCAAGATGACCCGGCTGGTGGAACTCGCCGAGACGTTCCGGTTGCCCGTCGTGCATTTTGTCGACGTCGGCGGCTTCACGATCGGCTCGCAGGCCGAGAGGGCCGGCACGATCCGTGACGGCACCCGGGCGATCGCGACGATCTACCAGTCGACCGTTCCCTGGTGCGCCGTGATACTGCGGCGCGCCTTCGGTGTGGCCGGCGCCGGCATGATGAACCACGCGCGCTTCCGCTATCGGATCGCCTGGCCGAGCGGCGACTGGGGTTCATTGCCGCCGGAAGGTGGCATCGAGGCAGCCTTCAAGGCACAGATCGCGGCGGCCGAGGATCCGCAGGCCGCGAAACAGCAGATCCGCGAGCGGCTGGAAAGACTGCGCTCGCCGTTCCGATCGGCCGAGCGCTTCTTCGTCGAAGAGATCGTGCCGCCCTCGGAGACCCGCCGCTGGCTATGCGAGTTCGCGCAGCTCGCGGCCGGCGCGCCCGAAGCCGCGACGAAAGGGTTTCACTACCGTCCCTGAGCCGGGCCGGTGCCACCGCGAAGCGGGCCTGGCTCGTCTCGGTCATGCACAAGACGCATGAAAGGCAGGATTTCTTTGCATTTGAAATCAACTGCCGGTTGCCGCAACCTCAACCAACCCGTGCAGGCACACGATGCGAGGCGCAGATGGACGTCCGTGGCAGAGTAGCAAGTATCCTGAAGGCCGCGATTGCGACGGCTGGTCTGGCGGCTGGGGGAGCCGTGATGGCCGCCGGCGGCGCCGGTGTGAACAGCGACCCGGGCGCGACCGAGGGCGCGCATTTCCACCCGAAGGGCAAGCCGCCTTCGGCGTTCACGGTCGAGCTGCAGAACGGCCACCGCGCCACGCTTCCGTTCGATGACCAGCGCGACTTCGAGGAAGCGAAGCGCGGCTTCATCGCGGCGCCCGCGTACCAGCAGATCATGGCCGAGGCAGGCAACGTCGCCTGGGACATCGGGAGCTACGACTGGCTGCTGCAGGGTCGGGATTTCGACAGCATCCACCCCTCGCTGCAGCGCATCGCCGTGCTGAACATGGCCTACGGCCTGTACGAGGTCGTGCCTGGCAGGATCTACCAGGTTCGCGGTTTCGATCTCGCGAACATCAGTTTCATCAGGGGCGATACCGGCTGGATCGTCTTCGACGTGCTGACCGCGAAGGAGACCGCCGCCGCTGCACTGAAGCTCGTCAACGATACGCTGGGCGAGCGCCCGGTCGTCGCCGTCGTGTATTCGCACTCGCACGCCGATCATTTCGGCGGCGTGCGCGGCATCGTCGACGAGGCCGACGTGCGCAGCGGGAAGGTCCCGATCATCGCACCGGTCGGTTTCATGGAGCACGCCGTGGCCGAGAACGTGTATGCCGGCACGGCCATGACACGGCGCCTGTTCTACCAGTACGGAGTGCTGCTGCCGCGCAGTCCCTACGGTCATGCGGACCAGTCCATCGGCAAGAACGTCGCGGCAGGTAACCTCGGACTCATCCCGCCGACCCGGATCATCGACAAGGACTTCGAGCAGCTGACCATCGACGGCGTCGTGATGGAGTTCCAGAACACGCCCGGTACCGAGGCGCCCGCCGAGATGAACACCTGGTTCCCGCAGTTCAAGGCTTTCTGGGCGGCGGAGAACATCACCGGCACGATCCACAACATCTACACGCTGCGTGGCGCGCTGGTCCGCGATGCGCTCGAGTGGTCGAAACAGATCAACGTCGCGCTGTACCGCTACGGCCGGCAGGCGGACGTGATGTTCAGCTCACACAGCTGGCCGCGCTGGGGCAACGACCGCATTCAGGAAGTGATGCGTGCCCAGCGGGACACGTACGCGCACCTGAACAACCACGTGCTGCACCTGGCGAACCAGGGAGTGACGATCAACGAGGTCCATAACGTCTACCGGTTGCCGAAGAGCCTGCAGGAGCAGTGGGCGGCACACAGCTACCATGGCTCGGAGCAGCACAACAGCCGTGCCGTGATCAATCGCTATCTCGGTTACTGGGACGCGAATCCGGCGACGCTGATCCCGCTCTCGCCGGGCGACTCGGCACCGCTGTACGTGGAGATGATGGGTGGCTCGGAGAAGATCATCGCGAAGGGCCGGGAGTTATACGACGCCGGCAAGTACCGCCACGCGCAGGAGATACTGAACAAGCTCGTGTACGCCGAGCCTGGCAACCAGCAGGCCAAGGACCTGCTGGCCGACGTCTTCGAGCAGATTGGCTACCAGCAGGAGAGTCCCAGCGTGCGCAACAGCTTCCTGGCGGGCGCGCTCGAGCTGCGCTCCGGCCTGCCGAGCGGCGTGCCGCCGAAGTCGATGGGCCCGGACCTGCTGCGCGCGATCACGACGGGGATGTGGCTCGACTACCTCGCGGTCAGGCTCGACAGCGAGAAGGCCGAGGGCAGGCACTTCGTCATGAACTTCGTCACGCCGGACAACGGCGAGCAGTACGTCGTCGAGCTCAGCAACGGCGTGCTGACCAGTGTGAAGGGGTTCGAGGCGCCGGACGCCGACCTGACGTTCACGATCAACCGCTCCGACCTCGAGACCGTGCTGATGGGCCAGTCGACTTTCCGCGAGCAGGTCCAGGCCGGCCGAGCCACGATCGTCGGTGACCGGCAGCCCTTCGTCGACCTGATGGGCATGCTCACGGAATTCAGCATGGCATGGGAGATCCTGCCCGGCACGATCCCGGTGAAGGACGGCGGCACGGCCCCGGACGGACCCGGGCAGCGCAGCGCGACCGGAGCGGGAGCACACTGACATGGCCGGCGAGACATTCGACTACGACTGGCTGGTCGTCGGCTCGGGCTTCGGCGGCAGCGTCTCCGCGCTACGGCTCGCCGAGAAGGGTTACCGGGTCGGGGTCCTCGAGCAGGGCAGGCGTTACCGCGACGAGGACTATGCCGAGACCACCTGGCAGCTGCGCAAGTGGCTGTGGGCGCCGGCTGTCGGCCTGCGCGGCATCTTCCAGCTCACGCCGTTCAAGGACGTATTCATCGCCAGCGGCACCGCGGTGGGCGGCGGCAGCACCGTCTACGCCAACACGCTCTACCGCGCGAGCCCGGAGTTCTTCACAAATCCCCAGTGGCGGGACATCAAGGATTGGGCTGACGCGCTGCGGCCGCACTATGACGAGGCCGAACGCATGTTGGGCGTGCAGGAAGTGCCGCGCGAGAGCGACGGGCAGAAACTGCTGCGCGAGGTGGGCCGCGAGTTCGGCGTGGAGCAGACGTTCAGGCGCACGCCGGTGGGCGTGTTCTTCGGTCACCCCGGCACGAAGGTGCCGGACCCGTACTTCGGCGGCGAGGGTCCCGAACGCGCCGGCTGCACGTTCTGCGGGGCCTGCATGGTCGGCTGCAGGGAAGGGGCGAAGAACACGCTGCTGAAGAACTACCTCTGGTTCGCCGAGAAGCGCGGCGCCGAGATCCTCCCGGAGCGCGAGGTCGTCGACATCCGGCCGCTCGGCGCCGCGGACGGCAGCGATGGTTACCTGATCCGGACGCAGCATCCTGGCGCCTGGTTCCGAAAGCGAGAGAAGACGTTCACTGCCCGCGGCATCGTCATGTCGGCCGGTGCGCTCGGCACCAACAGGCTGCTCGCCAAGTGCAAGCTGGGTGGGTCGTTGCCGCGCATCAGCGACCGGCTCGGTCAACTGGTGCGAACCAACAGCGAGTCCATCCTCGCGGTCACGATGCCCGAAGGCCTGGCGCGACCCTGGAACGACGTCGCGATCAGCTCGAGTATTCACCCCAAGCCCGACACGCACATCGAGTTCGTCACCTACGGCAAGCACGGCGACACGATGGCGCTGCTGTACACGCTGCTGACTGGTCAGGGCACCCGGCTGACACGGCCGTTGATGTGGCTCGGCAACATCCTCAGGCATCCGGTGACCTTCCTGAAGACGCTCTGGCCGGTCGGGTGGGCCCGTCGTACGGTGATCTTCCTGGTCATGCAGACGCTGGACAACGCGATCTCGTTCCGCGCGAAGCGTGGCCTGTTCGGCGGGGTCTCGCTCACCACGGAGCAGGACCCGGAGAAGCCCAACCCGACCTTCATCGAGGCCGGCAACCGGGCGGCCGAATGGCTTGCCGCGCGCACGGGCGGCTATGCGCAGAGCATGGTGCTCGAGGCCTGGGCCAACATCCCGACCACTGCGCACATCCTCGGCGGCGCCGTAATCGGCAAGGACACGGCCAGCGGCGTAGTCGATTCCCGGAGCCGGTTGTTCGGCTACCAGAACTTCCTGGTCTGCGACGGCTCGACCGTGCCGGCCAATCCGGGCGTCAATCCCTCGCTGACGATCACCGCGATGTCCGAGCATGCGATGAGCCAGCTGCCCGCTGCGTCCGCTTAAGACCGTCTTAAGGGACGCAGGTCAACCTTCACTCGTGCCGCTGCGTTGTCCGAAATGGGCAAGTCCCGCTATCGGCACGAGGAGGACAAATGAGGCAGCGGATCCAGTGGTTTGGTGCAGTACTCGCGAGCGTGCTGCTCGCGCTCACGTCGGCATCGGTCATCGCGCAGAACCGCGGCCAGGGCCAGGGTAAAGCGCAGGGGCAGGGCCGGGGTCAGCAGGCTGCCCAGCAGCAGCCTGCCCAGCAGCGGCAGGCCGAGCGCACCTCGGACCAGCAGCGTGCCAAGGACCAGTCCCGCGATCGCGTGCATCAGCCCGGCGCCGCGGAGGCGAACGGGCAGGCGATCTACGGCGGCAACCTGATGACCCAGCAGGAGCAGAAGCGCTACCGGGAGGAGCTGCGCTCCAAGAGCACGGTGCAGCAGCGCAACGAGTACATCTCGCGGCATCACGAGCAGATGGAGGCGCGCTCCAGGCAGCGCAACGTCCCGATCGAGGTGACGAGCGAGTGAATGGCTGAATCGGCGGTCCGGCCTGCTCCCATGGAGGGCCGGACTGCTCGGGAGGACGGAATTCTCCCGGCATAGCAATCGTGACTTCCCACGATGGGTTTTCGATGCGGCCCGTATGGTTGCGCCGATGGGCGCGCGTCAGACTCCGGTTGTCCGGGAGTCCATGCAAGGAAGACTGTTCGTGCGCAGAGCATTGCTACTGGGGATCGTGTCGCTGTGCCCATGCAGCGGCCTTGCCGTCGAAGGCCCGATCTCGATCACGCCGGATCAGCAGCAGGCCCTCGGCATCGAGACCGCGGAAGTGGTGTCCGTGGCGGAAGCACCGGTGGCCGCGCTGCCGGCGATCGTCCAGCTCCCGGGCGACACTACGCATGCGGTCGTCGTGCCTTTCGGCGGCACTGTCGTCCGCCTGCTGGTTCAGGAAGGCCAGGTGGTCGAACCCGGCCAGCCGCTGCTGCAACTGCGAAGCCGGGATTTTCTTCAGGTCCAGGCCGAACGAGGGTCCGCCGCGGCACAGATCCGCGCACTCGAAGCCCGCGTCGAACGCGAGCGCGCGCTGGTCGCGGAGGGAATCTCGCCGGCACGACGGTTGCAGGAATCACAAGCCGAGCTCGATGCCGCTCAGGCCCGCCAGGCCAGTCTCGGTGCACTCTCTTCGTTCACGAAGGCGGTCAGCGGCGCTGCAGGAGAATACCTGCTGCTCTCGCCGACCAGCGGAACCGTCGTCGAGTCCGGGCTGATGCCGGGTGACCGCGCGGAAGAGGACAGCGTCGCGTTCTTCATCGTCGACGGTGACAAGGTGTGGCTGGAGGCGCAGCTGCCGGAACGACTGATCGAACGGATTTCCGTCGGTTCACGGGTCGAGGCGGGGCATCCCGCCCGCGCAGGGACCGTGCTCGGCGTCGGTCGCAGCGTCGAGGCGGGCACGCGCAGCGCCACTCTTCGCGCCGAGTTGCCGGCCGGTCCGGGCCTGCGGCCCGGCCAGGCCGTCGAGCTCACGGTTTTCGAGCGAGTCCCACCGGGCATGGTCATGGTTCCGTCGAGCGCGGTCACGCGACTGTCGGGGCGGGAGATCGTGTTCCTGGCCCGGGACGGCGACTTCCTGCCAGTCGAGGTCGAAGCGGGCCTTCGCACGGATCAGGGCCTCGCGGTTCGCGGGCCGGGTCTCGCGGGCGGACGGGTCGCCGTCGCGGGGGTCAGCGCTCTGAAGGTCATTGCTCAGGGAGACTGAGCAGTGCTGGAGCGCTCGGTCGAGTTCGCCCTCTCGCAGCGACTGCTGGTCCTGCTGCTGGTGGTGCTGATCGCAGTCGGAGGCCTGCAGGCCTATCGCGGGCTGCCGATCGATGCCTTCCCGGACATTTCTCCGACCCAGGTCAAGCTGATCCTCAAGGCGCCCGGCATGACGCCAGAGGAGGTCGAGTCGCGGGTGATCGTGCCGCTCGAGTACGAGCTGCTCGGCATTCCTCGCCAGACCGTGTTGAGGTCCGCAGCCAAGTACGCGATCGCGGACATCACGATCGACTTCGAGGAAGGCACGGACATCTACTGGGCGCGACAACAGGTCGCCGAGCGCTTCAACAACGTCTCCGGTGAGCTGCCCGCCGGTGTGGCGGGCGGGCTCGCGCCGATCGCAACCCCGCTGTCGGACGTCTTAATGTTCACGATCGAAGGAGGCGATCTCACGCTCGACGAGCGGCGGACGCTGCTCGACTGGGTGATCCGCCCTGCACTGCGGACGCTGCCCGGAGTGGCCGACGTGAATGCGCTCGGTGGGCTCGTCCGCACGTTCGAGGTCGTTCCCGACCGTGCGGCGATGGCCGCGACCGGAGTCACGATCACGGATCTCGAGCAGGCACTGGCGCTGAATAACAGCAACGACGGTGCCGGACGACTTGAGGTCGGAGAGGAGGCCCTGGTCGTGCGCGCGGTCGGTGCTGTTCAGGACCTCGAGGACCTGGCTGCCACTGTGATCAAGGATTCACCAGAGGGGGTCGTGCGCGTCGGGGACATCGCGGACCTGCGGCACGGAACACTGACCCGATACGGTGCCGTCACGAAGGACGGTATCGGTGAAGCGGTGGAGGGCCTGGTCGTCGCACTGCGGGGCGCCGACTCGAACGATGTCGTGACCCGGGTCAAGGGCAAGCTAGCCGAGCTCGGGCCGAGTCTCCCGACCGGCGTCGTGATCGACGTGTTCTACGACCGCAGTGAGCTCGTCCAGCGCGCGGTCGGTACCGTGTCGCGGGCGCTGATCGAAGCCGCGCTGCTGGTGCTGATCCTGCTGCTGGTGTTCCTCGGCGAGATCCGCGCGGCATTCGTCGTGGCATTGACGCTGCCGCTGTCGGCGCTGGTCACCTTCATGCTGATGCGGTCGACCGGCCTCTCAGCCAACCTGATGAGCCTGGGGGGACTCGCAATCGCGATCGGCATGCTGGTGGACGCATCGGTCGTGGTCGTAGAGAACACCGTGAGCCGTCTTCAGGCCGCCCAGGGCGATCGAGTGCCGCGGCTGCACGTCGTTTACCGTGCCGTAGCCGAGGTCGCACGACCGGTCACGGCCGGGATCCTGATCATCTGCCTGGTTTTCCTGCCGCTGCTGACGCTGCAGGGGCTCGAGGGAAAGCTGTTCTCGCCGGTTGCGCTGACGATCATCTACGCGCTGAGCGCCTCGCTGCTGCTGGCGCTGACCGTGATTCCGGTCATCGCCTCGTTCGTGCTGAAGAGTGGCGCTCACGGCGAGCCGTGGCTGATGCGCAAGCTGACGCCGGTCTACTCCGGCGCGCTCGACTGGGTGCTCGAACACCCACGCTCCGTCGCCGTCATGGCCGCGCTGGCGATCGTGATCGCCTGCGCCGCGTATGTCGCGACCGGAAAGACGTTCATGCCGACGATGGACGAGGGCGCGGTATTGCTGCAGACGGAGAAGCTGCCGTCCATCAACCTGGAACAGAGCGCCGCCGCAGATCTGCGGCTCGAGAAGGCGCTGATCGAGCAGGTGCCGGAGATACGCCACGCGATCGCCCGGCTCGGTTCCGACGAGCTCGGTTTCGATCCGATGGGGCTCAACCAGACCGACATGTTCCTGGTGCTGGAACCCAAGGAAAGCTGGCAGGTGGCCGACAAGGATGCGTTGATCGAGCGCATACGCGGTGTGCTGGAGAGCTTTCCGGGGCTCGACCACGCGTTCACGCAGCCGATCGAGATGCGCGTGTCGGAAATGCTGACCGGCGCGCGCGGTGACCTCGCCGTGAAGATCTTCGGACCCGACCTCGCGACGCTAGGCGATCTCGCTGCGCGCGTCGAGGCCGAACTGCGGGTCATCGACGGGGCCGAGGATGTCTATACGCTGACCAACTCCGGCGTGCAGTACCTGGAGCTCGGGATCGACCGGCTGGCGGCCGGTCGTGCCGGCTTCGACGTGGCGACGCTGCAGGCCGAGCTGCGGGCGCAGGTCGAGGGCCTCCCGGTCGGCACCGTGCTCGAAGGCGGACGCCGTGTCCCGGTTGTGCTGCGCGGCGAGGAGCGCCTGCGCTCGATGCCGGAGCGGTTCGCCGAGCTGCGCATCGCGTCGCCCGCCGGCGGTACCGTGCGGGTCGCCGACGTCGCGGTTCCGAGCCTGGTCGAAGGGCCGGTCAAGGTCGACCGTGAGAACGCGTCCCGCTTCTCGCTGGTTCAGGCCAATGTCGGCGGGCGGGACCTCGTCGGCTACGTGAACGAGGCGCAGGCCAGGGTCGCCGATGCCGTCCCGCTGCCGCCGGGATACCGGATCGCCTGGGGTGGGCAGTTCGAGAACCAGCAGCGAGCTGCCGCCCGGCTTGCGCTGGTCGTGCCACTCGCGCTCGGGCTGATATTCCTGGTGCTCTTCAGCACCTTCGGCAGTCTGCGCCAGGCGCTGCTCGTGCTGGCCAATGTTCCGTTCGCGCTGGTCGGCGGGATCCTGAGCCTGTTCATCATGCGCGAATATCTCTCGGTGCCTGCCTCGGTCGGCTTCATCGCGCTGCTTGGGATCGCGGTCCTGAACGCACTCGTGATGGTCAGCTATTTCAACCAGTTGTCCGAGAGTGGCATGCCGATCGCCGAGGTCGTTCGGGAAGGTGCCCGCCGCAGGCTGCGTCCGGTGCTGATGACAGCCAGTATCACGGCTCTCGGGCTCGTGCCGCTGCTGTTCGCTACCGGTCCTGGATCCGAGATCCAGCGGCCGCTGGCGATCGTGGTCGTGGGTGGTCTGGTGAGCTCGACGGTGCTGACGCTGCTGATGCTGCCGCTGATGTATCAGCGTTTCGGCCTCGAGCCTTCGGCCCGGAGCGTGGCGGAATGACGGGGCCCAGAAGCAAGCTCACCGTGGCCTTTCCGCCGGACCTGGAAGAGGACCTCGTGGAGTTGCTGCTGGACATGCCGCAGGAGGTCGGTGGTTTCACCGTGATTTCGGCCGAAGGGCACGGTCAGGGTTTTGCCCGGGCTTCGACCAGAGAGAAAGTCCGCGGGCGCGTCGCGCGTCGCCTGCTCATAGTGATACTGGAATCGCAACGCCTGCCGGCGGTCCTCGAGCGCCTTCGCCGGGACGTACAGAATCCGGCCGTCGCCTACTGGGTCGAGCCGGTGTCCGAGTTCGGGAGGCTCGCGTGAGGCGCGCGCCGCTGCTGGTCGCGGCACTGATGCTGTGGGTGACTTCCGGCAGCGCCGGGGCTGCTGCGCCGCTTCCCGGGCAGGACGCGGCACTCGCGGCGATCGACGAGCGGCCTGCCGTCCGCGAGGCGCTCGCGCTGCAGGATGCAGCCGCGGAACGGGCTCGCGCACTGCGGGTCGGCCCACATGAATTCGCGCTGAGCGGGGTTTGGCAGGAGCGCGATGTCGAAGGCGAAGGCACCTACAACGAATGGGAGGCGAGCTTGACGCGTGGCGTCCGCTGGCCGGGCAAGGTGCGCGTGGACCGGAGCCTCGCAGAGATCGAACTCGAGCGCGCCGAGAACTCACTCGCCGACGCCCGGCACACCGAGGCGAGGGTCCTGCTGTCCCATTGGTTCGGCTGGTTGCGAGCCGAGACCGAGGCCCGCCACGACAGGGAGCTCGCGGATTCCCTTGCGCGGGTGGCTGGCGCGGTGCGCGAGCAGAGCGAGCGTGGCGACGCGTCCGCGATGCAGCTGGAGCTCGCGAATGCGGAAGCTGAGCGGTCGGCTGCAGCCGCCAGCCGCAGCGTGATCGCGGCGAGGCAGGCGCGCAGGAGCCTCGCGATAGCCTACCCGGCCCTCGATCTACCCGGGCAGCCGCCGGACGTGCCCGCGCCGGAGGCGCCGGCGCGCCCCTGGCAGGATTGGGTCTCGCTGATCATCGAGCGCAGCCACGAACTCAGGCTCGCGGAGCTGGCGGAGCAGGGAGCGCAGCTGCGGGCCGAGCGACTGTCGAGCGACCGATGGCCCGACCCCACGGTGGGTGTCCGGGTACTCGACGAACGCGGCGGTGCCGAGGAAGTGGTCGGTGTCGTGCTTCACCTGCCACTGCCGGGACGGTACCGCACGGCGGTGGCCGCGGAGGGTCGGCGCGAGGCCGAAGCCGCGATCGCACGGTCGGAGCTCGCGCGGCGCGAGATCGAGACGATCGCGGAGATGGACGTCGAGGATGCGCGGGCCGCACTCGCTTCCTGGACGCCGCTGGAGAAGGCTGCGCGATACGCGTCGCGGCACCTGCAGCGGGCGGAACGGGCCCACCAGCTTGGCGAGACCGGTCTGACGGAACTGCTGCTGTCCGTCATCAGCTCGCTTGAGACGGTCCACGAGGAGCGAATGGCTCGTCTCGATGCTCACGAATCGATTGCCAAGCTAAGAATCGACGCCCATGAACTCTGGGCCCGCCCGGATGCGGAGCACGACGAACACTGACCGGGAACCTGTCCCAGCCGACGGTCGCGGACTGCGGCGACTGCGTATGCATCGACGGCCATGCTTGGTCATGATGGGTCGGGCAGTCCGCCTCCAGCGCGGTCGATGCAACTAGGGAGCACCCCATGAACGCGAGGCGAGGATCTCGATCGTCTGTTGGCCGGCAGCTGATGCGCAAAGGCCTGTCTTCGCCGGTCCGTGGCTGCGTTTCGCTGCTGGGACTGCTCGGCGGGGTCGCGGCCGTCGCCGTCGAGCCGCCGCTGATGTCCGGGGAGTGGGGGGTCTCGGCCTGCGCGGCCTGGAACGCCGATCCGGTCCTGACCGGCGACCTGGTCGAGAGCGGCTGGATCAAGAACGACAAGGGACGCGGCTACAAGATCATGCAGGTTTACCGCGAGGACTGCGACGAGAAGCCGACGGTCGAGTTGCGGGTGTCGCTCGAGGACGGCAAGGCGCGATGCGTCTACGGCGGACCGGTGCAGGCCGAGCCGCTCGACGGCGGCGCCGACTACGTGATGCACGCGACGACGAAGCACTGGCGCGAAATGGGCGCCGGCGAATACGGTCCGATGAAGGGCATGATGTTCGGACGGCTTTCGTTCAGCGGACCTTACGGCGAGGCGATGGGCAACATGGGGCCGTTCACGAATTTCCTGCTGCTGGTCGGCAAGGTGCCGGGCGGCGACGCCTGCCCCTAGGCATCGCGGCGGTTCAGCCGGGCCGGCCACGCACCTCGACCGGCAGCTGCGCGATCTGCTGATAGCGTCGCTGGCGGCGGTAGATCGGCCACCAGTCGTAAAGAAAGATCTGCACCGGGCGCCACAACGCGACCCAGCCGATGATCTGCAGGCCCTCCGTAAGCATCTCGTTGCCCGTGACGTAGCGCCGCAGCCAGAGACAGGTGAACAGGAATCCAAGGCCGATCGCCAGGCTGGTGAGTCCGCGCCGGATGAGCCGTCGACGCTCCAGTCGGGCCTGCTCGGCCCTGTAATCGAAGTAGCGCCGAAGCGCGACCGGCAGGCTCTGCGCCTCGCTGGAACCTGCTTCGGTGTCCGCGAGGTGAATGACGATCTTGGGCTGTCGCTCCAGCCCGAGGTCCCGGAAGCCCTCGACCACGTACTCCTCGACGGTGGGGTCTAGGTCTTTCTGCCGGAACGGCGCCGGATCGAGCTTGTGGAAGAGTTTGTGCAGCTCGCCCGGCCGCAGCTCGATCAGCCAGTGTCCGTTCTCGCGACGGTAACCTGATTGATCGCGCGGACTGCCGTTGCGCATGGTCGCAGTATAGTGTCAGGCGGGATCTCCCCGGATTGCGGGCTTGCCGATCAAGCGGAGCGGAGCAGATGAACGCGATGGACCTCGAAGTGCTGCGAACGGCCCGGGCCTGGCTCGAGGCCGGCCACCGTGCCACGCTGTGCACGGTCGTGAAGACCTGGGGGTCCTCGCCGCGCCCGCCGGGGTCGATGATGGTGCTGCGCGATGACGGGCAGGTGGCGGGATCGGTGTCCGGAGGCTGTATCGAGGACGACCTGGTCGATCGCCTGAGAAACGGTGACCCGGCGTTCGCGAAACCCACGCTCACCACCTACGGCGCCGATGCGGAGCACGGACAGCGTTTCGGCCTCCCGTGCGGCGGCACGGTTCAGGTCGTGCTCGAGCCGCTCGGCCGGGCCGACTGGTTGCCCGAGCTGCTGGCCGCGATCGAGTCCAATCGCGGCATGGAGCGCAGTCTGGAGCTGGGGACCGGCAGCGTGTCGCTGCGCGGTTCCGGTGGCGAGGACAGTGTCAGCTTCGACGGCGAGCAAATGCGGCGCGTTCATGCACCACGGCCACGCCTGCTGATCATCGGTGCGGGGCAGCTGTCGCGTTACCTCGCCGCGATGGCCGTGATGCTCGACTACTCGGTGACTGTCTGTGACCCGCGCCGCGAGTACCACGAGGGGTGGCAGGCGATGGACGGCGTGACCGTGTCGCGGCAGATGCCGGACGACCTGGTGCTGGCGCTGCGGCTCGATGAGCACAGTGCCGTCGTCGCGCTGACGCACGACCCCAAGCTCGACGACCTGGCATTGATCGAGGCGCTGAGGACTCCGGCCTTCTACGTGGGTGCGCTGGGCTCGACGCGCAGCAACGATGCGCGGCGAGAGCGTCTGCTCGGTTTCGGTCTCACTGCCGGGCAGCTGCATAAGCTTCACGGTCCGGTGGGCCTCAAACTGGGTGCGAAGACCCCGCCCGAGATCGCGGTATCCATCATCGCGGAGATGACGGCGCTGCGTCGCGAAGCCTGATAACCGTCGTTCATGAGGCCCTGATCTTTGGTGCTTGGACCGGGGTGACTGCGCTGCTGCATGCTCTGCCGCCAGCGAGTCGGTACGGGACGAGTGCGGCAGAGATATGAGCCAGACCGTTCAGCAACTGGTGGACGCGGCGCGAGCCCGGATCCGGGAGATCCGGCCTGGCGAGCTCGCATCGCTGCTCCATGCCGCGCCGGTACCGATCATCGACGTTCGCGAGCCGGAGGAATTCGAGGACGGCCATCTTCCCGGGGCCGTCAACATTCCGCGCGGCCTGCTCGAGTTCGAGGTCGACGGCCATCCGGCCGTCGCCTATCACCGGGAGGAAGCGCTCTCGCACCGCGAGCAGCCGCTGCTGCTGTATTGCCTGAGCGGCGCCCGTTCGGCGCTCGCGGCCGAGGCACTGCGGCGCCTCGGCTTCGCGTCACCGATGTCGCTCGAGGGTGGGTTCCTGGCCTGGGCCGACGCCGGCCACCCTGTCGTCAGCCTGAGCGGTGAGTGGCAATCGAATTCCGGGACACCGCCGGCGCCGCTCGCGCTCACCGGTTGAATTGCAGCGGCCCGCCCGACGCGGCCGTTCGCTAGGCGGCGCTGTCCGCCTCGAGCAGGAAGAACTCGCGACCGAGCGCGTCCGTGACCCGGGCGATGTCGACCTGGATCTCCTCCAGCGCCTCGTGCAGGCCCCGGCCGATCAGGTCGCCCGCGGTTTCCTCGACCAGGCCCGCGGTCAGCTTGCGCAGCAGGTTCGAGGCCGCCCGCTTCGACTGGTGGCCATACTTGAGCCTGAGCTCGTGCAGCGAGTTGTTCGCGGCCAGCAGGCAGGAAGTGACCGAACGCGGGAATCGCGGGTCCAGCACCAGGAATCCCACGACCATGTTCGGGGACATGTCCCTCGAGTGCATGCGCCGGAAGGCGTGAAAGCCCGCCGCGGATCGCAGCAGCGTGTTCCACTGCGCCTCGTCGATCGGCGAGCCGACGCCGTGATCCCTCGGCAGCAGCACTTCGTACTTGACGTCCACCAGGCGCGTCGTCTGGTCCGCGCGTTCCAGCGACCGGCCCAGCTGGTGGAAGTACCAGGACTCATCGTGGTACAGCGTCTCAGCCGTGATACCGCCGTGCGTCTGGCAGGAGACCTTGATGTAGTCGCACAGCTGGCTCAGCTTCTCGACCTTCAGGTCCGGGCGCCGCAGCCGCTGCAGCCGGTTGTGGAAACCGTTCAGCTGCACCCACATCTCGGTCGAGATCAGCGGGCGCAGCGCGCGGGCATTCTCGCGCGCCGACGCGATGCAGCTGCGCACCGAACTCGGGTTGGCTTCGTCGAGCACGCAGTAGTGGATCACCGCCTCGGCATCGGCTTGCCGGTCGGTCTCGCGGAACTGCTCGAGGTTGCCGAAGATCCTGAGCACCGCTTCCCAGTCGTGCCCGCCGCGTGTGTCGCGGCTGAAGCTCTCGTTGATGTCGAGGATGCGCGCGAGGTTGTTCGCGCGCTCCACCTGGCGCGCCATCCAGAAGATCGACCAGGCCTGTCTTGCGAGGAGGTTATTCAAGGACCCAGGTATCCTTCGAGCCGCCGCCCTGCGAGGAATTGACGATCAGCGAGCCCTTGCGCAGCGCGACCCGTGTCAGCCCGCCCGGCAGCACCCAGGTCTCGCGACCCGTCACGGCGAACGGCCGCAGGTCCACGTGGCGGGCGTCGATGCCGCTGCGTGTCACGGTCGGGCAGACCGAGAGCTGCACGACCGGTTGGCTGATGTATTTTTCCGGGTCGTCGCGCAGCTTGCGGCGGAACTCGCGGATTGCCTTGCGGCTCGCGAGCGGCCCGATGATGATGCCGTAGCCCCCCGATTCGCCGACCGGCTTCACGACCAGGCTCTCGAGGTTCGCCAGCGTGTACTCCAGGCCCTCCTTCTCACGGCAGATGTGCGTCTCGACGTTCGGCAGGATGGCATCCTCGTCCAGGTAGTAGCGGATGATCCGCGGCATGTAGGCGTACACCGCCTTGTCGTCGGCGATGCCGGTTCCGACCGCGTTCGCGAGCACGACGTTGCCCTTGCGGTAGGCGCGGAACAGTCCGCGCACGCCGAGCAGGCTCGCCGGATTGAACGCCTCGGGATCGAGGAAATCGTCGTCGATGCGACGGTAGATCACGTTGACCCGCTGCATGCCGCCCGTGGTCTTGACGAATACCTGATCGTCCCGGACCACGAGGTCGCGTCCTTCGACCAGCGGCACACCCATCTCGCGGGCGAGGAACACATGTTCGAAATACGCGGAATTGTAGACACCGGGCGACAGCAGCACGACCGAGGGATCGCGGCCGGACGCGGCGGCCAGCTCACTCAGCTTCGCCATCAGACGCTGACCGTAGTTCGACACGGATCGCACGCCGATGTCGCGCAGCAGGTCAGGGAAGGCCCGCTGCGTCAGGTGGCGGTTCTCGACCACGTAGGAAACGCCCGAGGGCGTGCGCGCGTTGTCCTCGAGCACCAGGAAGCGCCCGTCGCCGCCCCGGACGATGTCGACGCCGCAGATGTTGACGTAACTGCCGTAGGGGACCTTGAGTCCCTGCATCTGCGGGCGGTAATTCGCGTTGCCGAGCACCAGCTCGGCCGGAAGGATCTTGTCCTTCAGGATCTTCTGGTCGTGATAAACATCCTCGATGAACCGGTTCAGTGCGGTGACGCGCTGAATGACGCCGCGCTCGATCGTGTCCCATTCACGAGCCGACAGCACGCGCGGGATGACGTCGAAGGGCAGGATCCGGTCGATCTGCTCGCGGCTCGTGTAGACGGTGAACGTCACGCCGAGGTTGAAGAGCTCGCGTTCCGCCGCGAGCGCACGTCGTCTCAGCTCGGCGAGGCTGTAACCGTCCAGCCGCTTGCGTATGTTCAGCGTGTGCGAGGCCTTGCGGCCTTCGCCGCCGGACAGCTCGCAATAGTAGCCGCCAGGGTCGTAGTGCTGCAGCAGGCCTTCCGGCCTCCAGTCGCTCATCCCGGGATGTGCTCCTCGCCTGCGTTGCCCGGCACCGGCGTGACGTCCACGTTCACCTCGATCCGGTGCGCTCCTCCGCCGAAGATTACCCCATTGATCGGGCTCACGTCCCCGTAGTCGCGGCCCCAGGCGAGCGTCACGTGCTCGTCGCCCACCATCGTGTCGTTGGTCGGGTCGAAGTCGACCCAGCCTGCTTCGCCGCACCAGACCGAGATCCAGGCATGCGAGGCATCCGCCCCGACCAGCTTCTGCTGCCCGGGCGGCGGTCGGGTCAGCAGGTAGCCGCTCACGTAGCGTCCGGGGACGCCCAGCGCTCGCAGGCAGGCGAGCTCGAGGTGTGCGAAGTCCTGGCAGACCCCGCGCCCGAGCCGCACGACCTCGTCCACCGGGGTCGAGACCGTCGTGGCGGTGCTGTCGTAACGGAAGTCCTCGTGAATGCGCCGCGTCAGCTCTCCGGTCGCCTCGAGCACGTTCCGGCCGGGCGTGAACGAGCGCGCTGCATAGCCGGCGAGGTCGGCGCTCGCGAGCGTGTAGGGCGAGTCGAACGCATACTGCAGCGCGTCGAGGGCCTCGCGGGTACCGGCACGTTCGAGTGTCCCGAACAACGACTCCCAGCGTGGGGTCCGATCCGGCGAGGGGACGGGCGGTGCGATGACCTCGACGCTCGATAGCGCCTCGATCACGAGTTCGTGATGCTGCTGCTGGATCGTCGCGTAGGTGACAGGATTGCCGAAGTAATCGCTGCTCTGTGATCCCACCGACGGCGCCGGATGCAGCACCAGCTCCGAGCCGTGCAGACGTTGTTTCGGGCACTGCCGCGGCATCAGCCGCAGCACGTGGT
Source organism: Steroidobacteraceae bacterium (assembly GCA_035470225.1). Lineage (GTDB taxonomy): Bacteria > Pseudomonadota > Gammaproteobacteria > Steroidobacterales > Steroidobacteraceae > DATIRA01. The sequence goes on from DATIRA010000069.1 coordinate 19,738, forward strand.
GCGAGATCCCAACCGGCTGCTCGTACCGGTACGTCGTGCGGTGGCGGACCGAGTACCGCATTGGGTCAGTCCTCGCCGGGAGGGTTCGCCGTGGCGAGTTGCCGTGCGTCGGCATGACTGAAGTAGGCGCGCGTCAGCCCGTCCGAGAACTGCGGCAGGCACGCCGAAACCTCCTCGAGCAGGGCGCGCAGGCCGGGGCGATCGCCGCTGCGGTCGCGCCGGCAGAGTGCAGCCACGTCCGCGTCCCGCAGCGCCGCGAGTGCTTCGCCGATCACGTTGAGCTCGATGCCGGGGCTATCCGCGGCAGTCTCCCGCGGCAACTGCTCGCAGCTCGCCGCGAGCGCCGCGAGCTGGAACGCGACCGAGCGTGGATTCGACTCGTCGGCGACCAGCAGGTCGAGCACCGGTGCCAGCTGGGGTGTGGAGAGGTACCTTGAACGGTAGGTCATGAAGCTGTCCGCGATCTCCAGCACCAGCAGCAGGCTGCCGTCGTCCTCAGGGGATTCCGCGCCTGCCAGCGTCGCGAGCATCGCCAGCGTCTGCGTGCTCCGCTCGATCCGGCGGCCCATGTCGAGGAAGCGCCAGCCCAGCGCGCGCGTCGTGTTCTCCGTGCACATGCCGCTGAACGCCGAGAGACGCTGTATGTCGTCCTGCAGTTTCAGGACCGTTGCGCCGACATCGAAGCGGTGCACCATCGGCGCGACGGCCGGGCGGGGAGCGAAGTCCTCGGCCCGCAGCCCGCGCAGGATGTGCCAGGAGTCGGCGGACAGCCGGTCGCGCGCGAGCGCGAGCGTGCGTCCGAGCTCGGAAAGAGTCTGGCGCAGCCCGTACGAGCGGACCGGATCGAAGACGAGTTCCCCGAGCTGGCGCTCCAGGTATGCGCGCGGTCCCAGGGCGAGCTCGTCAGCCGTCGGTGCCGCGACTGTGGCGCGCTCCAGAAGCGGACGCAGCACGGCCGCCATCGCCCGCAGGTCCTCCATCGGCCGCTCCTCGTCGGCGAGGCGGATCAGCGAGGCGCGTGCCTGCCGCATGATGCCCTCGGCCCTCTCGGCGTAGCGCGCGAGCCAGAACAGGTTGTCGGCGGTCCGGCTGGGCAGTTCGCGGCCGCTGCGCCGCAGCCTGACTGCTCCTGAGAGCGGACGCCGGGGCGTCGCTCGCAGGCCGCGCCCCTCGGAGAGTACCCAGGTGTCCTTGCCGTTTCCGGAATGCCGGAAGTCGAAAGCCTCGCCCGGGTGCGGCGGACAGAGGCGGGCGAGGCCGCCGGGCATCACGACGTAGTCGTCGTCGACCGCGGCTAGGAACACGCGCAGCGCATACGGCACGGCCTCGAGCCCGGTCTCGCGCAGAACCGGCGCCGTGGCGAGCCGGATCGGCTCACGCGCCAGCCAGGCGAAGCCGCGCCGCGCGATCAGATCGCGCGGCCCGCCCACCTGCCAGGTCCGACCGGGACCGCGGTCCCGGCTGCCGTCCGCGGTGACGCTGCTGAAGAGATCGCGCGTCTC
>DATIRA010000070.1:0-4963 GCA_035470225.1 Steroidobacteraceae bacterium
TGCGGATGGGCCAGACGCCGTTTTTCGTGTTTTCCTTCCTCGTGGCAGACCTTCGCGCCGGGGGCGTCGTCGCGGTCCCGAGCCTGCAACTGCCGACCGAACGGCCCCCGGTGTCAGCGGCGCTCGGCTGGCTGGGGCGCAGGATTCTCGACGAACAGACCGGTCCACCGCCCGGCGGCGGGTAGCATCCGACGGCGCGGACACTTGTCCGGCCCAGCAGCGATCCGAAAACTTCGCGCGAGCCCGACTCAGGCCGCTGTGCTTGCTGCGTCGATGCGCTCGATCTGGACCGGTGTGCCGTTCAGAACGGCGTTGCCGGTGAGCTCGTCGATGGCCTGGTCGTCGGTCAGATCGTTGATGCTCGCCCCGGCATGCTGCGCGGCGATCGACAGGCGGACGCCATCGCGATCGTGGCCCCAGCCATGCGGCAGGCATACGACCCCCGGCATCATGTCGTCCGAGAGTTCCAGGTCCACGATCAGCTCGCCGACCCGCGAGCGCAGGCGCACGCGCTCCCCGTCCACTAGCCCGCGCTGCGCGGCATCGCGCGGGCTCACCAGCAGCGTGCAGCGCGGCTTACCCTTCACGAGTCGATGGCTGTTGTGCAGCCAGCTGTTGTTGCTGCGCACGTGACGCCGCCCGATCAGCACCAGTTCAGGCACGGGCTGCCCGAGGACACGCCGCGCGCGCTCGAGGTCCTCGAGGAACAGGTCCTGCGCCAGCTGGATTCGACCGTCGCGGGTCGCGAGCCGCCGCAAAAGGTTCGGCGCAAGTGGTCCGAGGTCCAGGCCGTGCGGCGCGTCGATCAGCTTGCGCAGGCTCAGGCCCTGCGGTGTTCGGTCCTTGGCCTCGAGCTGCCTGCGCAGGCTGCCGAGCCCGGGCAGCGAGGCGAGCAGTCGCACGAAGCCCCGGTTCTCCATGCCATAGCGTCCGCTGCGCAGCAACAGATCGAGCGCCCGATCAGGTCCGAGCCTCGCGACCAGGCTCCGACCGGCGCCACGGTCCGTCGACGCTGCGAGCCTGCGGCTCAGCTCGACCAGGATCTCGTGGTCGTGCAGCGCACCAGCGGGCTTCTCGAACAACGGCGGCGAGTACTTCGCGACGTTCCTCACCGCGAACGAAGCGAGCGCCACGTCGTAATGGCTGCGCTCGAGCGGACTCGTCGGCGGCAGGATCAGCTGCGCGTGCCGGCTCGTCTCGTTCAGGTACATGTCGACCGAGACCATGAAGTCGAGCTGCTCGAGCGCCCGGTCCAGCTGCCTGCCGTTCGGCGTCGACAGCACCGGGTTGCCTGCGAACGTGATCAGCGCGCGGACCTGTCCTTCCCCCGGCGTCGAGATCTCCTCCGCGAGCGCGGCCACCGGCAGCTCGCTGCTGAATTCCGGGAGCTGCCGTACGCGCGAGCGGTGCCGGTCGCGATGTCCGCGCGAACCATATGCGGCGCTCAGGTCCACCGCGGGCTCGGCGAACATCATGCCGCCCTCTGCGTCGAGGTGCCGCGTCAGCGCGTTGAGGCAGTAGATCAGCCACATCACCAGCCCGCCGAACTCCTGCGTGCAGGCCCCGACGCGGCCGTACACCAGCGCGCGTGGCTCGTGGGCAATCTCCAGCGCCAGTTGCTCGATCCGCGCCGCCGGGATGCCGGTCCGCGCTGCGAGCGCGGCGAAATCGAAGCGAGCCACGGCGGCCTCGAGCCTGTCCACACCGTCGATCCGGCTGCCGAGGTGCCCGAGGTCGACCGCGCCGGCCTCGAGTACTTTCTTCGTCAGCGCAAGCAGCAGGAACACGTCCGTGCCGGGCCGGATCGCCAGGTGCTCGTCGGCGATCGTCGCGGTCTCGGTGCGCCGCGGGTCGATCACGACGAGGCGCCCGCCGCGCGCCCGCAAAGCCTCGACGCGTCGCTCGAAGCCCGGCGCTCCCATGATCGAGCCGCCGGAAGCCACCGGGTTGCCGCCGATGCAGACGAACAACCGGGTCCGGTCGACGTCCGGCACAGGCATCAGGAACTGGTGCCCGAACAGCGCCCAGGACGCCACCATGTGCGGCAGCTGGTCCACGCTGGTGGCCGAATAGAAATTACGGCTGCCGACGGCACGGATGAAGTCCCCGATCGTCAGCATGGCGCCCAGGTTGTGCGCGGTCGGATTACCCACGTACACGGCGATCGCGTCCGGACCGTGCGCCGAGCGGATCGAGCTCACCCGGTTCCCGATCTCCGCGAACGCGTCCTGCCAGGAAACCTGCTCCCAGCCGCTGGCGGTCCTGCGGACGGGCTGTCGCAGCCGGTCAGGATCCTCGTGCAGGTCCTTCAGCGCCACCGCCTTGGGGCAGATGTGTCCGCGGCTGAACGGGTCCTGCTTGTCCGGCTTGATCGAAAGCACCTGGCCGTCCCGGTGCTCGATAACGATCCCGCACATCGCCTCGCAGATCGAGCAGGTCCGATGATGCAGTCGCGACTCGGCCATAGCGCGCAGTTCCGCGAGCGCGGCTAGCCGCGCCGGCGCCTGAGCCCGAGCAGCCCCAGCAACAGCAGCACGGCCGGCGCGCTCGAACCGCCACCTGAGTTGTTGTTCTTCTTCCGGCCACAATTGGTAATGCCATCCACCGTGTCGCCGGCCAGGCTGAGCCGATACAGCGTCCCCTGGCCGCAGTTCCCGCCGTTCTCAGTCGTGCCGACAAAAACTGTGTCCGACAGCTGCAGCAGCGCGCCCGCGGGATTCGCGCCGTACGTGCTGTCGAAGGCGTGCAGCACCTCGAAGCCGGTTCCATCACGAGCGATAGAAAAGATGACGCCGAGGCCGAGCACCGCGCCGGCTTCGTTCGTGCCACCGGAGTTGGTCGTGCCGTACAAGCGTCCGTCGCTGCCCAGCAACAGCGCCCCGGCCGGGCGAGCCCCGTCGGACCCGTCGAAGTCGTGCAGCGTCGTGAAACTCGAGCCGTCGGGAGCGATCGCGAAGACCGTGCCGTTGCCGGTCGCGCCACCCTGGCTCGCCACGCCGTAAAGCAGGGCATCTCCACCGTCCGTGAGCCCGACCAGCGGCGCCGCGCCATCTGCGTTGACGGGCAGCGTCACGTCGTCGGGCGCCGTGGCCGCGCTGAAGGCGTACACGACCTGAAAACCGGAGCCGTCGTGCCGGAGCCTGAAGACGGTGCCACGTCCGTTTTCGCCGCCGCCGAAAGCCGTACCGTAGAGGTAACCGTCCGCGCCCTCGAGCAGGCTGCCGGCCGGGCTGTGTCCGTCGTCATTGGTGGCGATATCGGCATCGGGATCGGACGTGATCGGACCGAACTCGTGCAACAAGTCGAACGCGCTGCCGTCGCGGCTCAGGCGAAAAATCGTCCCGGTGCCGTTGCGGCCTCCCTGCTGCGCCGCACCGTACAGGTAGCCGTCACTGCCCTCGATAAGTTCCGTGTCCGGATAGACCCCGTCCGGATTGATGAGCCCGGTGATGGAATTGGATCCCGTGGTCGGTGCGAACGTGTACAGCGTCGTGAACCCGCTGCCGTCGGTGCGCACGCTGAACACCGTGCCGAACGTGCCGGAATTAGCCACGGCTCCGAAGGTCGTCGTCCCGTAGAAACGCCCGTCGCTGCCGAGCACGAGCCCGGCCTGCGGGCTGACGCCGTCCTGGTCACCGAGCTGGTACAACGTGCTGACCTCCGACCCGTCCGGTGCTGCTCGATAGATCAGGCCGGCGGCCCCGAAGACCGTTACCCGCGCCGTTCCGTACAGCGCTCCGTCGGGTCCGAGGATCGCCGGTGCCGTGGTTTCCGACGCGCTGAACGCGATGATGGTCGAGACCGCGGGCGTCGCCGACTGGCCGAAGGCGACCAGCGACAGCGATGCGACGGCGATCGCGAGCGAGCTGATCGCGCGGCGTGAACCGGAAATGAACCTGAGCAGCGAGAATTGCGTGGCCGGCATCGAGCTGGAGACTCCTGGACCGGCCGCGGTGACCGGCGTCGTGTGAAGCGCGGATTCTGCCGGAATCCGCCGGTTCCTGCATGGTCGCCCGGCCTCGCCGCAGCCCGATACAATGCCCGGCCTCGAGGCCCGCCAGGCTCCCGCCACTTGATCCAGCTGCGCAATCTGACGCTCGCCCGGGGTGGGCGACCGCTGCTCACGAACGTCAGCCTGCAGCTTCACGGCGGCTGGCACGTCGGCCTCGTCGGCGCGAATGGCACTGGCAAGAGCAGTCTGCTCGCGTTGCTCGCCGGCGCGCTCCACCCGGAGGCCGGCGACGCGATCGTGCCGGCGCAGTGGCGGATCGCGTGGCTGGAGCAGGAAGTGCCGGCGCTCGCCCAGCCGGCCATCGAGTACGTGCTGGACGGCGACCGGGAGTTACGTTCGGTGCAGGCCGAGCTCGCGGACGCCGAGGCACGTCAAGACGGCGCAGCCATCGCGGAGCTGCATGTTCGCCTCGAGGCGCTCGACGGTTACACGGCGCCCTCTCGCGCAGCGACGCTGATGGCGGGCCTCGGCTTCGCAAGCGGCGACGAGAACCGTGCGGTGGCCGGGTTCTCGGGCGGCTGGCGCATGAGACTCAACCTGGCGCGGGTGATGATGAGCCGTGCCGACCTGCTGTTGCTCGACGAACCGACCAACCACCTGGACCTGGACGCGATTGTCTGGTTCGAGCGATGGCTGGCCGGGTATCCCGGGACACTGCTGCTCGTATCCCACGACCGCGAGGTGCTGGACGCGTGCATCACGCACGTCGCGCACCTCGAGGACGGCGGCCTCACGCTTTTCACTGGCAACTACTCTTCGTTCGAGGAGCAGCGGGCCGCGCGGCTCGCCACTCAGCAATCGCTGTTCGAGAAACAGCAGCGTGAGGTCGCGCACCTCGAGCGTTTCGTAGCCCGCTTCCGCGCCAAGGCCAGCAAGGCGCGCCAGGCCCAGAGCCGTCTCAAGGCGCTTGATCGTCTGGAACGGGTCGCCCCCGCCCATGTGGATACGCCG
>DATIRA010000071.1:0-4868 GCA_035470225.1 Steroidobacteraceae bacterium
CGGATCATCGGCGGAACGCCGGCCGATAGGTGCAGGTCGGAGGCCTTGTTCTTGACGGCGAAAGCCAGCAGTTGGGCGATGTCGACGGCCATCTGTGTTCCTCGCCCTGTCGTGCCGAGCCGGAACATGCACGGCCCACGCGGGCAGGCGCAGTATAAGTCAGGGGCTCGGGCACCAATATGTTAACCGGTCCGCAGTTCTCGCCCGACAAGCTCGCTGAAGTGCGTCTACGGATCGAGGCTGCGGCGCGCGTCGCCGGCCGGGATCCCTCGACCGTGCGGCTGCTCGCGGTCAGCAAGCAGCAGCCGGTGGCCGCGATCCGTGCCGCGGTCGAGGCTGGTCAGCTCGAGTTCGGCGAAAACTACCTGCAGGAGGCGCTGCCGAAGATCCGCGAACTCGCTGCACTGCCCGTCGTCTGGCACTTCATCGGGCGGTTGCAGGGAAACAAGACAGCTGGGGTCGCCGAGAATTTCGCCTGGGTGCATACGCTGGACCGCGAGCGGATCGCGCGACGCTTGAGCGCGCAGCGGCCTCACCATGCGCCGCCGCTCGAGGTCCTGCTGCAGGTGCGCCTGGACGACGAGCCGGACAAGGGCGGAGCGGAGCCACAGGAGCTGCCACGGCTCGCAGAGATCGTTGCGGGTCTGCCAAGATTGAGGTTGCGCGGTCTGATGTGCATTCCCGCCCCGGCGGCCGATGCGCCGCCTGGCGTGCAGCGCATCCCGTTCGCGAGGCTGCGCGCGCTGCTCGCGGATCTCAATGCCCGCGGCCATGACCTGGACACGCTGTCGATGGGCATGAGCGGCGACCTCGAGGCCGCCGTTGCGGAAGGCGCGACGATCGTCCGGGTCGGGACGGCGCTGTTCGGGCCGAGAGACTGACGGGAGGGGAAGCGGATGCGGATTGCATTCATCGGTGGCGGCAACATGGCGAGCGGACTGGTCGGCGGGCTCATCTCGCGGGGATGGCCGGCCGGCGACCTGGTCGCGGCCGATCCCTCGGCCGTCCAGAGGCAGGCGCTGATCGAGCGCTTCGGTGTACGTGCGACCGACGACAACGCCGCGGCAGCGCGGGACGCAGACGTGATCGTGCTGGCGGTCAAGCCGCAGCAGATGCGCGCGGTTGCGCGCGGGCTCGCTCCCTCGCTGCAGGACCGCCGCCGGCTCGTGATCTCGGTCGCCGCGGGCATTCGACTCGGCGACCTCGCGGACTGGCTCGGGCCCGCCGCGGCCGTGGTGCGGACCATGCCGAACCGGCCTGCGCTGATCGGAGCCGGCGTCACGGCATTGCTAGCGCACGAGCGAGTCTCGCCTGAGGAGCGTGCCGTCGCCGAATCGATACTCGCTGCCTGCGGCGCGACCGTATGGGTCGAATCCGAGGCGCAGATGGACACGGTGACCGCGGTCTCCGGCAGCGGTCCCGCCTATTTCTTCCTGCTGACCGAGGCGCTGGAGGAGGCGGGCAGCCGCCTCGGTCTGCCGCCGGCCACCGCGAGGCTGCTCGCCGTGGAGACCGCCCGTGGCGCCGGGCGCCTCGCGGCGGAGAGTGGCGAGGCACCGGGCACGTTGCGCGAGCAGGTGACCTCGAAGGGCGGCACGACAGCCGCGGCACTGAGCGTGATGGACGCGTCGGACTTGAGCGGGATCGTCGTGCGCGCAGTCGCCGCGGCCGCCAAGCGCTCGGCCGAGCTCGCGGGCCCGGCACCGGATTGAACGCGGCGGAGGCACGGCACAGATGCAGGCATTGCTGTTCATCCTGGAAGCGCTGCTCACACTGGTCGTGATCGCCTTCCTGTTGAGACTCGTGATCCCGCTTGCGCGGGCGAGCTTCCGCAATCCGCTCGGCGAGGCGGTGTTGCGGATCACCGACCCGCTCGTGAAGCCGCTGCGCAGGTTGCTGAAGCCGGCCGGCAACGTGGATCTGGCGGCTGTGACGGCGCTGCTGATCGTACAGTTGCTCGGCACTGCGCTGCTCCGGCTCGTTGCGGGACTGCGTTTCGACCTGGCGGCGGTCGTGGTCGCGGGCCTGCGCGACCTCTTGAGCACGGTGCTGCAGTTCTACGTCGTCGCGCTGCTGATCTACGTGCTGCTCAGCTGGGTCGCTCCCGGCACCCGCAGCCCGGCCACGGACCTGCTGGCCCGGCTCTGCGAACCGCTGCTGCGGCCTGTCCGCCGCGTCGTGCCTCCGATCGGCGGACTCGACTTGTCACCGCTGTTCGTGCTGATCGGACTGCAGGCCGTGCAGATCCTGCTGCGTTGAAGACCGCGTCGCCGCCAGCGGTCCGCCGTGACGGCGCGGATCTGCTACTCGAGCTCCGGGTCCAGCCCCGGGCCGCGACCCGCGGCTTTGCGGGCCTCTTCGGCGACCGCCTTCGCGTGCGCCTGCAGGCGCCGCCGGTCGATGGTCGTGCGAATGAAGCGCTGGTCGAGTTCCTGGCGCAGGCCCTGGACGTACCGAAATCCTCGGTCGTGATCGAGCGCGGACTTACTGGCCGCGACATGCGCGTGCGAATCCGCGGGCCCGGGAACCCGCTCCCGACGCCGCTCGCGTCGCTGCTCGGCGTGGGCTGAGCGGCTAATGACGGGCGCAAGGCCGTCGGCGTTGGACTATAGTTGTCGCCGGGGAGCTGAATTACCGGGGTGGAGACCAATGATTGCCAGAACGTCGCAAATCGCCGCAATCGCCTGCTCGCTCGCCCTGCTCGGACTGGCCGGCTGCAACCCGGGCTCTCCGGACTCGCGCAAAGCCCAGAAGGCGGCGCCGAGCGAACCGAGTTTCCAGGACTTCGGCGAATACCAGGTGCACTACAACGCGGTGCGCAGCGACGAGCTGAGCCCCGAAGTGGCGCGTGCCTACGGCATCGAGCGCAGCGGCAACCGCGTGCTGCTGAACGTCTCGATCCTGCGCGAGTGGCCCGACGGACGCACCGAACCGGTGGACGGCACGGTGACGGCGCGCGCCTACAACCTGAACGGCCAGCTCAAGGACCTGCGGATGCGCCGGCTCACCGAGGGGCCGTCCGTCTACTTCATCGGCGAGGTCGGCCTCGCCGGGACCGAGATACTGGTGTTCGAGATCGAGGCCTCTCCCGAAGGTCAGGCGGACAAGTACCCGGTGCAGTTCAAGCGCGAATTCTTCGCCGGTTGAGCACTCCGACCCTGAAAAAAAAGGCTCCGGAGCGCTTAAACACCCGTTGATCTTGTGCTATTTTCCGCGCGCGAACAAATATCACGAGCAGGGCCGAAGGCCTGCGACACACCCACAGGAGACATTTAAATGGCAAAGAAGACCTCACCGCCGACCAAGTCCGAGATCCTCGCCGCGATCTCTAAGGACACCGGCCTGTCCAAGAGGCAGGTCAGCGAAGTGTTCGATTCGCTCTCGACCGTGATCAAGAAGAGCCTCAAGAGCTACGGCGTGTTCACGCTGCCCGGCCTCGCCAAGATGAAGGTCGTCAAGAAGCCCGCCACCAAGGCCCGCGAAGGCACCAACCCCTTCACCGGCGAGAAGATGGTTTTCAAGGCCAAGCCCGCCAGCAAGAAGGTCCGGGTCATGCCCTTGAAGAACCTCAAGACCATGGTGAACTGAGCCGACGAGAATTCCCGCCGGGGCGGTTGCAAGCCGCCCCGGTCCATTACCCCGCTCCGCTCCGGCAGCAACGACACGCCTTCAGATTGCGGCCGGCTCCGCCAGGAAAGTCCGGACCACTTCCCGCAGGTCGCCGAGACGACCGTGAAAGAAATGTTCCGCGCCCACCAGGATCTGCAGCCCGGGGGGCGGCTCAAACCGCTCCACCCATGATTGCACCGAGGCCACCGGCACGAGCTCGTCGCGGTCGCCGTGGACGACGAGCCACGGACACGGCGGACGCGACGCCGGCATGACCTCCAGTCTCGAGACGGGCGGCGCCACGGTCACGAGGCGATGCGGTCGCACCGTCGCGGCCGCCTGCAGCGCCACTGCGGCGCCGAATGAAAAGCCGGCCAGCCAGAGTCGTTCACATCGCCATCGCCGCCTCGCCCAGGCCACCGCGGCGAGCGCATCCTGCAACTCACCCTCGCCGTTCGCATAGGCCCCCTCGCTGCCGCCGACCCCGCGGAAATTGAACCGCACCGTCGGCGCTCCGAGCTCCTGCATCGCGCGCGCAAGCGTGTGCACAACCTTGTTCTGCATCGTCCCGCCGTGCAGCGGATGCGGATGGCAGACGACACCGATCACCGCAGGGTGACGGTCCTCGGCCGGATCCTCGAGCCGGCCCTCGATCGAACCGGCAGGGCCCTCGATCACTATCGGCCGTGGCACGGGCGGCCGGAAATGCTCGGTCATGTCGCGCTTCCGCTTCAGGCGTGCTGCAGTGTGCCAGAATCGTGCCTCGGTTCATCGATCCGGAGGCAGACCCCCATGCAATTGATGTCCAGGAGCTTCGGCCACGGCCAGCGCATGCCGCAGGAATTCGCGTTCGGCGCGCCGGACCCCGAGCAGCACATCGTGCTGAGCGGTAACCGCAACCCGCAGTTGAGCTGGCTCGGCGTGCCGGAGGCGACGCGCTCGCTGGTGCTGCTCTGCGTGGACCGCGACGTGCCGACCAGCGCGGATGACGTCAACAAGGAGGGCCGCGTCGTGCCGGCGGATCTGCCGCGCACGGATTTCTACCACTGGGTGATCGTGGACATTCCGCCATCGGTAGGCGAGATAGCAGCGGGCGCATGTGCCGACGGGGTGGTCGCGCGAGGGCGACGCAACCCGCCAGGCCCCGCGGGGTCACGCCAGGGCCTGAACGACTACACGCTCTGGTTCGCCGGCGATGCCGACATGGCGGGGAAATACTTCGGCTACGACGGACCCTGCCCACCCTGGAACGACGAGCG
>DATIRA010000072.1:0-3476 GCA_035470225.1 Steroidobacteraceae bacterium
TCAGCCTTCGGGGCATTCCGGCGCTGCGTTACCAGGGCGACGACGTCGTCACGGGCGAGCTGGAGTACCTGTGGGGATTCACGTCTCGCTGGTCGCTCGCGCTGTTCGGCGGGGTCGGCAAGGCGTTCGCCGACGAATCGGTCGGAAGCAGCGAGGAGACGGCCTGGGCCTACGGCACGGGCATCCGCTACCGGCTGGCGAAGAAATTCGGCCTACAGGGCGGAGTCGACGTCGCCAGGGGACCGGAAGACACGGCCTTCTACATCACCATGGGGTCGGCCTGGCGCTAAGCCGCTCCCGCGCCGTGCACCGTGTTCAGGCCGCCCAGTCGAGGATCACCTTCCCTGACTGGCCGCTTTTCATGATCTCAAAGGCGTCCCGGTACTCCGAGATCGGGAACTCGTGCGTGATGATCGGCTTCACGTCGAGCCCGCTCTGCAGCATCGCGGCCATCTTGTACCAGGTCTCGAACATCTCGCGGCCATAGACGCCCTTGATCACGAGGCCCTTGAAGATGACATCGTTCCAGTCGATGGCGGTGTTCTCGGGCGGGATTCCGAGCAGCGCGACGCTGCCGCCGTGGTGCATCGTGCGCAGCAGGTCGCGGAACGCTGAGGGATTGCCGGACATCTCGAGACCGACGTCGAAGCCCTCCTGCATGCCGAGGTCTCGCATCGTGTCGTCGAGCGACTCGCGGGTCACGTTGATCGCGCGAGAGGCACCCATCGCGCGCGCGAGACCGAGGCGATAGTCGTTCACGTCGGTGACGACGATGTGTCGTGCACCGACGAAGCGCGCGATGGCTGTGGCCATGATGCCGATGGGGCCCGCACCGGTGATCAGCACGTCCTCGCCGACCAGGTTGAACGACAGCGCCGTGTGCGTGGCGTTGCCGAGCGGGTCGAGGATCGAGGCGATGTCGTCGGTGATCGAGTCCGGCAGCTTGAAGGCGTTGAAGGCCGGGATCACGAGGTATTCCGCGAAGCAACCCGGACGGTTCACGCCCACGCCGACGGTGTTGCGGCACAGGTGACGTCGGCCGGCGCGGCAGTTTCGGCAGTAGCCGCAGGTCACGTGGCCCTCGCCCGAGACGCGATCCCCTACCTTAAAGCCGCGCACCTCGCTGCCGATCTCGACGATCTCGCCCGAGTACTCGTGGCCGACCGCCATCGGCACCGGGATGGTCTTCTCGGCCCATGCGTCCCAGTTGTAGATGTGGATGTCGGTGCCGCAGATCGCCGTCTTGTTGATGCGGATACGGACGTCGTTGTGTCCCACGCTCGGTTCCGGGATCTCCTCGAGCCAGATGCCGGGCGCGCGCTGGGCCTTGACCAGAGCCTTCATCTTTCAGTTCCTCGGGAGATTCAGTGCAGCAGGCCGAGCTCGTGCCCGACCTCGGTGAATGCATCCACAGCGCGATCGAGCTGCGCGATGCTGTGGCCCGCGCACATTTGCGTGCGGATCCGCGCCTTGCCCATCGGCACGACCGGGTACGAGAAGCCGATCACGTAGACGCCGCGCTCGAGAAGCTGTTCCGCGAAGCGTGCGGCCAGCGCGGCATCGCCGAGCATCACCGGCACGATCGGATGCTCGCCCGGCAGCAGCTTGAAGCCGGCCTCGGTCATCCGGCGGCGGAAGTGCTCCGTGTTCTCGCGCAGGCGGGCGCGCAGCTCGTCGCCGGACTCGATCAGGTCGAGCACGCGCAGCGTCGTCGCAGCGATCACCGGCGGAATGCTGTTCGAGAACAGATACGGCCGCGAGCGCTGGCGCAGCCACTCGACGATCGGGCGCCGCGCGGCCGTGAAGCCTCCGGCCGCGCCGCCGAGCGCCTTGCCCATCGTGCTGGTGATGAGGTCCACGCGGCCCATGACTGCGCGGTACTCGGGCGTGCCGCGTCCGCCGCGGCCGACGAAGCCCGTCGCGTGGGAGTCGTCGACCATCACCAGCGCGCCGTATTCTTCCGCGAGGTCGCAGATGCCGCCGAGCCGGGCGATCACGCCATCCATCGAGAACACGCCGTCGGTCGCGATCAGTTTCACGCGCGCATCGGCAGCTTCCTTGAGACGCGTCTCCAGCTCGTCGAGGTCGTCGTTCGCGTAACGCAGCCGCTTCGCCTTGCAGAGCCGGATGCCGTCGATGATGCTGGCGTGATTCAGCGCGTCGCTGATCACCGCGTCCTGCTCATCGAGCAGCGTCTCAAAGAGGCCGCCGTTCGCATCAAAGCAGGACGAGTACAGGATCGCGTCGTCCATCCCAAGGAAGGCCGCGAGGCGTGCTTCGAGTTCCTTGTGCACGGACTGCGTGCCGCAGATGAAGCGCACCGAGGCCATGCCGTAGCCATGCCGGTCGATGGCCAGATGCGCCGCCTCGCGCACCGCCGGGTGGTTGGCCAGGGCGAGATAGTTGTTGGCGCACAGGTTGACGACTTCCCGGCCGTCCGCGAGCCGGATCACGGGCTGCTGCGGCGAGCCGAGCTTCCGCTCCGGCTTGTACAGGCCCTGGGCCCGGAGCTCCTCGAGCTGGCTGTCGAGACGGTCGAGAAATACCTGGTCCACGCGCTGTCCTCCGTCGAGAACGGGAATTATAGGCGTCTATAATCCCGGCGTGAGCCCGCGGCCCGACCCCGACACTACGGAAACGCCCACACACGGCGCGGGACTGCGCGTGGACAAGTGGCTCTGGTGCGCCCGTTTCTACAAGAGCCGTGGCCTGGCCCAGCAGGCGGTCGAGGGTGGACACGTCCAGGTGAACGGCGAGCGGGTCAAGGCCTCGCGGCTGGTGCGGGTCGGCGACCGGCTGCGGATCACCCGGGAGCAGGAGCGCTTCGAGGTGGACGTCGCCGGCATTCCGTCGAGGCGGGGCCCCGCGACCGAGGCCCGCCAGCACTACACCGAGACGGCCGAAAGCGCCGAGGCCCGTGAGCGCGCCCGGGAGTTCGCGCGCCTCTCGCGACCCGCGCCGTCCGGCCGGCCCGACAAGCGGGAACGACGCGACCTGCGCACGCTGAAGGGCAGGGAGTGAGCGCCGCGCTCGACCGCCGCAGCACGCGGCTGTTCGTGATGCTGGCCGGCTTCTTCATCGCCAACGCGATCATCGCCGAGTTCGTCGGCGTGAAGATCTTCGCGCTCGAGCCGACCCTGGGCCTGCCGCCGTTCGGCTGGAACCTGTTCGGCCAGCAGGGGTCGCTGAGTTTCACGGCCGGCGTCCTGCTCTGGCCGATCGTGTTCATCATGACGGACGTCGTCAACGAGTACTTCGGTCGCCGCGGCGTGCGGCTGGTTTCCTGGCTCGCCGCCTTGCTGATCGCCTATGCGTTCGTCTTCGCGTACGCGGCGATCCACCTCGCGCCGGCCGAGTGGTGGGTCACGGTCAACTCGAGCCGGGGCGTCCCGGACATGCAGGCGGCGTTCGGCGCGGTCTTCGGCCAGGGCCTGTGGACCATCGGCGGGTCGCTGGTCGCGTTCCTGGTCGGCCAG
>DATIRA010000073.1:0-14333 GCA_035470225.1 Steroidobacteraceae bacterium
GTGCCTGGAGAACGCGGCCGGCAGCTCGCGGAGCTCAGCTGCTCCGCTCATCGTTGCTCCGACGACGGCTCGGCTGGCCGTGCTGGCGCCGCGTCCCGGTCCTGTGCACGACCTCGGGCGCCCCGGCTCCTGCGCAGTAACCAGTTCGCGCCGTTCGATATCCATGCGGCCATCTGGCCAGAGCGCTCGCGGACGCGTCGCAACCATCGACGGGCCCAGGCGAATTCCAGGCCGGGGATCGCCAGTCCCACCGGGATCACGACCAGGGCTGGCCCTGGCAGCACGATCAGGGCCACGCCAAACAACAGCACCGAGCCGCCGACCACGCTGACAGCGATGCGCCGGGCCCATCGATACGTGATCTGCCTGCCAGGCGACACGCGATCAAATCTCCTTGCCGGATCCCGCACGCAGGCGGTCCACGATGGCCTCGAACTGCGCATTACCCCTGAGCGAGTCGAGATCCGGGTCCTGCTCGATCCAGGCCAGGTTGCCCCGGCCACGCTGCGTGGCCTGGTCAAGAAGTTCAAGTGCCCGCTGCCGGTCGCCGAGGATCGCAAAGGCGCAGGCGAGATTGTAGGCCGTCGCGAATTCGTCGGGCCGCGCCGCGAGCGCCCGCTCCGAAAGTGCCCTCGCCCGGGCCGCATCTCCGAGCTTCGCCGCGGTGACGGCTCCCAGATGCAGCGCTCGACCGTCCCCGGGCTCGCGCCGCAGATGCCGCTCGATGGCCAGCATCGCCCGGCGGCCCGCCTCGAGGCTCTCGTCGATCCGCCCCAGCTTCTCCAGTGCGCCTTCGAGCATGCAGTAAGGCAGGTACTGCTCTGGCGCGAGCCTCACGGCCTGCTCGTACAACCGCCGCGCCTTGTCGAACTCGCCCGCTGCGAAACTGTGGCGACCGTACATGTAGTTGGCGTGGAAGCTCGACGGATTGAGCTTCAGCGCCTCCTCGAAAGCCTCGTTCGCAGGTTCGACCTGGTTCTGCATCGACAGCAGGCAAGCCTGGGCCACGTAGGCCTCCGGCATGCGCGGCTCGAGCTCGAGCGCACGCTGGCTGGCCGCGAAAGCCTGCTCGAACTCCTGCTGCGTCATGTCGAGCCTCCACAGCCCCTTGATCGCCAGCGCGTTGGCGAGCCCGGCGTAGGCCTGCGCAAAGCCCTCGTCGCGCCGTATCGCCTCGTGGAAGAGTTCCGCTGCCTGCGGCAGCGTCAGGTCGGTGCCGTCCCGCAGCAGGTGCTGCCCGCGCAGGTAGACGTCGTAGGCCTCTGGGTTGCGCGTGCCGCCGCGCTCGAGCAGTTCCTTCTCCCCGCTCGTCAGCGAACCGCGCAGCGCGGCGACCAGCTCGCGCGCGATCTCGGTCTGAATCGCGAAGACGTCCTCGAGCCGCCGGTCGAAGCTCTCGGACCACAGGTGATAGCCGTCGGCGGTGTTGACGAGCTGCGCGGTGATCCGGACCCGGTCGCCCGCCTTCCTGACGCTGCCCTCGAGCACCGCTCCGACTCCGAGCGCACGGCCGATCTCGCGCACGTCCACGCTACGGTCCTTGAACTGAAACGACGAGGTGCGCGACGCAATCTGCAGTCCCCGCACGCAGCACAGCGCGTTGATGATCTCCTCGGCGATGCCGTCGCAGAAATACGCCTGGTCGCGCTCCGGGCTCAAGTCCGAGAACGGCAGGATTGCGACCGAGCCCGACGATGGCGCAGGCGCGACAGCGGGCGCTCGCTGGGCCGGCTCGACGGGCGGCGCATCGACCAGCGGCGGCGCCGGCGGCGCGACTTGCGGTACCGAAGCCTCCGTCCGCTCGATGCCTTGCGGCGTGAAGTCGTAGGCCCAGGCCAGTACGCAGGCGAGCGGAAAGCCGAGCGCGACCAGCGCGATGACGAGCTTCATGCTCCACAGCGGCAGACCGAGCGGCTCGAAGGTCGCGTCCGCGATCTGGATCAGCACCCAGCCCGCGACCACGTAGGCCGCGGCGACTCGGAACACCTTGCGGCGCCGCAGCTCGACCAACCACTTCTGCAATCTGGACCGATCGTCCGGCATCGATTACTCCCCGCTGCCTCGATTATAGGGGCGCACACTCGCCGCGGACGCGGCCGGGGACGCGGCTCAGGTGGACGAGAAGAAAGCCTCGATCGCCCCGGCCAGCAGCTCCGGCCGCTCGTGGTGAACCATGTGCGAGGCCTCGGGCACGACGCAACGCTCGAGCTGCGGGATCAGTTCCGCCATGCGGTCCGGTTCGCCGTCGCTGCCCAGACGCTTCAGGAACTCCGACTGCTCCGCGATCACGTACAAGAGCGGCGCAGCGATCTCGCGCCAGCAGGCCTCGGCTTCCTCGCGACGGTACAGCATCGGGTTGACCCGCTTGTGCGCGGGATCGGCGCGGACGCGGACGCTTCCATCGGGCAGCTGCACGGCCCAGGAGTTGGCGATGAACGCGGCACGTTGCGGCGTGAGCCGCGGGTTGCGCCGCTCGAGCAGCTTCGCGAAAGCCTCCAGCGAGGGGAACGTCGCGAGCTCCGGCGGCTGGTGCAGTTGCTCGAGCCACTGGCGATAACGTCCCGGCGCCTGGCCGGGCTCGGTCCGTGGCAGGCCGAAGCCCTCGATGCACACGACGCGCCGCACGCGCTCCGGCCGGATGCCGGCATACAGCGTCGCGATGTTGCCTCCCATGCTGTGCCCGATCAGCGTCGCCGGAATGCCCGGGGCGAGCTGGTCGAGCAGCATCTCCAGGTCGGCGTAATAGTCTGGAAACCAGTAGCCGTCCGTCGGCCACTCGCTGCGTCCGAAGCCCCGCCAGTCGGGCGCGATGCAGGTCCACCGCGGCGACATCTCATCGACCAGGAACTGGAACGTATCGCCGGTATCCATCCAGCCATGCAGCAGGAACACGGGCTCTGGCTCCGCTCCAGGCCAGATCGTCAGGTGGTGTCGCAAGCCCCGGACCAGCAACTCCTCCCGGTCCGGGGGACGGACCGGCGTGTACATATCGAGCATCGAATCCTCTTCGGCGCCGGACCGCTCAGTAGCCGTGCCTCAACGGGGCCAGACGGTCCGCGACCCAGCCCAGCACCGCGCCGGCGGCGACGAAATACAGCACCGATTCGACCCACCACCAGACCCAGATGTGGTCGGGCAGGCCGAAGACCCCCGACCAGCCCATCATGAAGCAGCCCTGCAGTATCAACGCGACCAGGACGAACTTGATGCCCTTGAGCCAGCCGGGCCCGGTGAAGGCCGGACGCAGCCAGCCGTAGACCATTGCAGTCAGGAATGCAGAGATCAGGCCCGTCGTGAGCCAGCGCGGCATCAGCGCAGCCATGTCAGGCGGGTCCTGCATCAGCTCCGGACGCCAGAAAGCGGCCGTGGCCAGGTAGTCGTCGGCCAGCACGCCCTCGTGGATGAAGCCCGCCGTCGCCATCGAGACCACCCAGGCCGTCGCGTACCACGCGAGGCCACCCAGCAGGATCAGCTTGGCGTTCATTTCGATCCCCTCCTGATGCAGGGACAGTGGCCGGGCCGCCGGGCGGTAGATCCCGGCACGGCAGCAGCAGTTTGCGCCCCGTGACCACGTGAGGCAATCGAGCGTCCAAGGTATAGTCGCGCGCCGACGCGGCCAGACCCACTGCATGCGCAAGATCCTCGTACTACAGCACGTCGCCACCGAGCCTCTCGGACACCTCGATCCGCTGCTGCGCGACTGCGGCTTCCGCATCCGTTACGTCAATTTCGGTCGCGAGCCGCAGGCGGAACCGGACGCGCGGCGCTACGACGGAATCGTAGTGCTAGGCGGACCGATGAACGTCGACCAGACCGAGCCGCATCCCCACCTGCTCACCGAGATGGCGGTGATCCGCCAGGCCGTGGACCTGGACAAGCCCGTGCTCGGCATCTGCCTCGGCGCGCAACTGCTGGCGGCCGCGATGGGCGCGGACGTTCATCCCAACCCGGTGCCGGAGATCGGTTGGTACCGGCTGCACACGCTCGCGGCTGCGCACGAGGACCGGCTGTTTCGCCACTTCGAGAGGCGGCCGCACTACGTCTTCCAGTGGCATGCCTACACCTGCCAGCTGCCGCCCGGCGCCGTGCATCTCGGCTGGACGCGGCATTGCCGAAACCAGGCCTATCGCGTCGGCGACCAGGCCTGGGGACTGCAGTTCCACCTCGAGGCGGACGCTGCGCTGATCGAGCGCTGGCTCGTTTCCTCGGGCGGACGCAGCGAGATCGAGCGGCACTGGAGCGCGCGGCGGATCGCGCACATCCGCCGGGAAACGCGCCGCCACCTGCCGCAGGCACAGCCGCTCAGCGACCGAGTGTTCGGGGAATTCGTGCACGCGGTGGCGCCACGCGCCCGCGCCCGGCTGCTACCCTCGCGCTGAACCTCGAGGCCGCGGGCTACGAGGCTGTCGACTCCCGCAGCGCAGACTGGATCCGCTGGAAGCGAGGATCCGCGCGCAAAGAGTCTACATCCGGGTCGTGAGCGAGCCATTCTGCGCTGCTCCAGCCGAGTTCGACGGCTCTCGCGAGCAGTTCAACGGCCCGATCCGGGTCGCCGATCACCGCATAGGTGCAGGCTGCGTTGTAGACGGTGCCGATGTCGTCCGGACGTGCGCGCAACGCCTGTTCTGCAAGCGCCCGTGCCCGCTGCTGCTGGCCGAGCGCAGCCGCCAGCGACGGCGCGAGTTGCAGCGCACGGCTGTCGTCAGGATCACTTGCGAGTTGCTCATCGATCGCCCGCATGGCCCGCTCGCCGACCTCTCTTTCCCGATCCGGGTCCCCGAGCCTGCGCAGCGCCGTGTGCAGCATCGACAGTACCTGATAGTCACCGGGCTCGAGGCGGTCCGCAGCCTCGAAAAGCTCGACGGCACGCTCGGTACGCCCGGCCTGGAACTGCTGCCGGGCGTAAAGGTAGTGGGTATAGGAGGAGGCCGGATTCAGGCGGATTGCCTGCTCGAAGTCCGCCGCAGCGGCCTCCGGCTCGCCCTGCAGCGAGTGCAGACATGCCCGAGCGACATGGGCCTCCGGCAGCAGCGGCTCGAGCTCGAGCGCCCGCCGGCTCGCGGCCAGTGCTTCCGCGATGTGGGCCGGGTCGACGCTTGACCGCCACATTGCGCGGACGGCGAGCGCATGCGCCAACCCGGCATGCGCCTGCGCGAAATCCGGATCCCGCTCGATGGCGCGCCGGAACATCTGTGCGGCCGGCAGGTTGGTCGTACCGTAGCGCAGCTGCGAACGTCCGCGAAGATAAAGATCGTAGGCCTCGGCGTCCGTCGTGCCGCCCAGCCCGATCATGCGAGCCTCCCGCTGGCTCGTCTCGAGCTTCAGCGCGCGCAGCAGCTGCTGCGCGATCTCCGACTGGATCGCGAACACGTCGGACAGTTCGCGGTCGAAACTCTGCGACCACAAATGGTATCCGTCCGCCGAATTTACCAGCTGCGCCGTGATCCGAACCCGGTCGCCCGCCTTGCGAACACTACCTTCGAGCACGGCACCGACGCCGAGCGTCCTGCCGATCTCCCGTACATCCATTGGTCGTCCCTTGAACTGGAACGACGACGTCCGGGACGCGACGCGAAGTTCCCGGACGCAGCACAGCGTGTTGATGATTTCCTCTGCAATACCGTCACAGAAGTACTCCTGGTCGCGCCCGGGACTCATGTCGAGGAAGGGCAGTATCGCGACGGAGTCCACGGTGCCGACCGGGAGCCCAGGCACCGGCGCCTGCCCGACGGGACTGTCTAGCGCAGCAGCCGGCGCAGTTCGCTCCAGGCCGCGCGGCGTAACATCGAACGCCCAGGCAAGGATGCAGGCGAAAGGGAAGCCCAGCACGACGAGCACGATGACGAGTTTCAGCGCCCAATCGGGCAACTGCAGCGGATCGAAGGTCGCATCCGCGACCTGAATCAGCAACCAGCCTGCGACGAGATAGACGGCGGCGACGCGTATCACCTTGCGACGGCGCAACTCCGCGAGCCAGGCGCCGAGCCGCCCGCCCGCCACGTCCGTCGGGTCCTTGTTCATGGCCGGGATTCTATGCCATGGCGCCGACAGCCCGGCAAAGGCGCGGACGACCTCGCACCGCGCTTACTCGGTCTGCCGGACCGGGCCCGGAACGCTGCGCCACAGCAGCAGCGCGACCCGTTGGCAGCAGGCGCGGCTGAAACCCGGCACGTGCCGCCGCTGCATGCGCGACTGCGGCTCGAGCGGCAGCAGGGTCTCAGGTACTGAGGAACATCCGGTAGACCGGGTTCTGCGTCTCCTCGGTGTATGCGTACTGCAACTCGCCGAGGTGGCGCGAGAATTCGTCCGCGTCCGCGGGCGGCACCTGGACTCCGGCCAGCACGCGGCCGTAGTCCGAGCCGTGGTTGCGATAGTGGAACAGGCTGATGTTCCACTCGGAACCGACCGCCTCGAGGAACTTCAGCAACGCCCCCGGGCGCTCGGGAAACTCGAACCTGAACAGTCGCTCGTGCTCGAGCCCGTGGGCATGCCCGCCGACCATGTAGCGTGCATGCAGCTTGGCCATCTCGTTGTCGCTGATGTCGAGCACCCGGTAGCCGTCGGCGGCCACCGCCGCGAGCAGCTGCTCCTTCTCGCGCCGGCCGTCGTGCAGCGAGATGCCGACGAAGATCCGTGCCGCAGCCGGATCGTCGTAGCGGTAGTTGAACTCCGTGACACCGCGACGCCCGAGCAGCCTGCAGAAACGCAGGAAGCTTCCGGGCTGCTCGGGGATCTCCACCGCGAACAACGCCTCGCGCTCAGCGCCGATGTCGGCCCGCTCGGCCACGTGCCTCAGCCGGTCGAAGTTCATGTTGGCGCCGCAGTTCAGTGCGACCAGAGTGCGCTCGCGGCACTGCTCGCGCGCGACGTACTTCTTGATGCCGGCGACCGCGAGCGCGCCGGCCGGTTCCGCGATCGTGCGGTTGTCCTCGAAGATGTCCTGGATCGCGGCGCAGATCTCGTCGGTGGTGACCAGCAGCACCTCGTCCACGTACTGCCGGGCGAGACGGAAGGTCTCCTCGCCGACGCGCCGCACCGCGACGCCGTCCGCGAAGATGCCGACGCGCTCGAGTGTCACGCGCTTCCCGGCCTGCAGCGACTCGTACATACCGGCCGCATCCTCGGGCTCGACGCCGACGATCCGGATGCCCGGATAGAGCGTTTTGACGTAGGTCGCGATGCCCGCGATCAGCCCGCCGCCGCCGATCGGCACGAAGATCGCATCGATCGTTCCGGAGTGCTGGCGCAGGATCTCCATGCCGATCGTGCCCTGTCCCGCGATCACGTCCGGATCGTCGAAGGGATGGATCAGCGTCAGGTTCCGCTCGCGCGCGAGGTCGACGGCATGCTCGTAGGCGTGGTCGAAATCGTCGCCGTGCAGCACCACCTCGCTGCCGAGGTCCAGCACCGCCTGCACCTTGATGCTCGGCGTGGTCTGCGGCATCACGATGATCGCCGGTACGCCGCGCCGCCTGCCCGCCAGCGCCACGCCCTGCGCGTGGTTGCCCGCGGAAGCGCAGATCACGCCCCGTCTCGCCACCGTTTCCGACAGGTGCGCGAGCTTGTTGTACGCGCCACGCAGCTTGAACGAGAAGACCGGCTGCAGATCCTCGCGCTTGAAGAGAATGCGGTTGTTCAGCCGACGGGACAGCCGCGGCGCTTCCTCGAGCGGAGATTCGATCGCGACCTCGTAGACACGGGCTTTCAGGATCCGTTCGATGTAGCTTTCTTGCATGGTGATTCCGCGGGTGCCGGCGGCTAAGTTAGCAGGAATGCCGGCGGCCGGTCCCGGTGCTTGGCTTCTGTTTTGCCGGCCTGCCCCGCATAATTCCCGCCCGCCCGCGAAGCGCCTGCCCCCAGCAACGTGCCCCGAATCGAACTTCTGATGAGCGTGCTCGCAGGCCTGAGCGGGGGGCTCGTCGGCGTCCTGTGGAGCGGGCTGGTTTCCTCGCCCTGGCTCGCCGGCGCGGCGGCGGAGCATCCGTCCGGGTGGCACGTCGAGAGCATCCCGCGACTCGCGGCGGGTGCCCTGTTGCGAGCCGTTTCCGGCGCGGCGCTGGGATTCCTGTTCTGGCTCGGCTGGGGCCTGATCGCCGTGTTGCGCGCGCCCTGGCCTCTCGTCGGCGTGTTGTTCGGCCTGTTGTGCTGGGCGGGCGCGGCGCTGCCAGCGCTCGCGACGCTGGGACTTCGAGTCCAGCTGCCTCGACGCTCCATTCGCGTGCATGCGATCGACTGGCTGGTCAGCTGCGTCGTGGTCGGGCTGCTCTGCGCCTACGCCTGGTACCGGCTGGCCTGAGCCGATGCGCCAGGTGCTGGTGCTGGCCGCCGCGCAGGCGTTTTCGGCCGCCGGGATGATGACGATGACGCTGCTGGGCGGGATCCTCGGTAGCGCGCTGGCGCCGACGCCCCTCCTCGCGACGCTGCCGCTGTCGCTGCTGATCCTGGGCCTGGCGCTCGCCACGGTGCCGGCGGCGATGCTGATGCAGCGCGTAGGCCGGCGCGCCGGCTTCATCGGAAGCGCGATCCTTGCTGCCTTCGCGGCGCTCGCGATCGCATGGTCCATCGTCCGGCAGAGCTTCGGGCTGTTCTCGGCGGCGGCGCTGGTGCTTGGGACCAATCTCGCCTTCCAGCAGCAGCATCGCTTCGCGGCGGCGGAATGCGTGCCACCGGGACGCGTCAGCCTGGCGGTCTCGCTGGTGATGATCGGCACGCTCGCGGCCGCACTGGCCGGACCGCCGTTCGCGCTGCAGCTGAAGGACCTCGTGGCGGGACATGAGTACGCCGGTTCCTTCATCGGCGTGGCGGGCGTGTGTCTCGCCAGCGCGCTGGTGCTGACGCTTTACCGGCCGGTCGCGACCGGGCCGGGCCCGGGAACGCCGGGGCATCTGCGACCGCTGCGGCAGATCGTGACCCAGCCTGCCTATCTCACGGCGGTGCTGGCGAGCGTCGCGGCCTACGCGGTCATGAGCTTCATCATGACGGCGACCCCGATCAGCATGCACGTTCACGACGGCCACTCGGACGCGGCGACCGCCTGGGTGATCCAGAGTCATCTGCTGGCGATGTACGCGCCGTCGCTGGTGACCGGCGCGCTGATCGCGCGGGTCGGCATCCCGAGCGGCCTGTTCGCCGGGCTGGCACTGATGATCGCCTGTGTGCTGATCGACAGCTCCGGTCGCGGGCTGATGCACTACTGGTCGGGACTCGTCATGCTCGGCGTCGGCTGGAACCTGCTGTTCGTCTCGGGGACGGCGCTGCTGACCAGCACTTACCGCCCGGAGGAGCGCTTCCGCGCCCAGGCGGTCAACGAGTTCGCGGTGTTCGGCACGCAGGCGCTGGCCTCGCTGCTCGCGGGCCCGGCGATGCACGCGTTGGGATGGCGGGCGCTGAATCTCGCCGCGCTGCCGCTGCTGGTGCTGCTGCTCGCGCTGCTCGCGTTCGCCGCTCAGCGATCCAGGAAGTCGCGCGCGTAGAGCACCACGTTGGCGCTGCCCTGCAATCCGAGCGCCGACTCGCCTTCCGGCAGATCGACCCGCTGCGCCTCGCGCAGCAGCGCGTCGCTGCGCGCGGTGGCGTCCCAGAGCTCGTCGCGGGGACGCAGCACCAGCACGGGCTGGTGAACCAGCGGCAGGCGTTCCCCGGCCGGGTAGACAGTCGCGGCCTGCGCGATCTCCCGCCCCGGCCCTGTCGGCAACGGCCGCGCCTGGGCGGATTCCCGCTGCCTCGCGTCCAGCACCGGGATGCCCACCAGCACGAGCTTGCGTACCTGCTGAGGCCGGGCGAGCGCGAACTCGATCGCGGCGAAGGAACCGGCGTGGTAGCCGAGCACGTCGACCTGTCGCAGCCTCAAGGTATCGAGCAGGTCCACCATCGCCGCGGCGTAGTCCGTGATGCCCGCCGTCTTGTCGGGTGCGTCCGACTCGCCGCAACCCGGCAGGTCCAGCGCATAGACGCTGCGGTCCCTGCCCAGGTCGGCCAGCAGCGGACGGAATGCGCGGCCCGAGCCCGGCGTCGAGGGTACGCAGACCAGCGGCGTCAACTCGTCGAAGCCCCCGCTCGAGGGGAACGCGGTATGCAGGTGCAGCTGACCGAAGCGGCAATCGACGTACATCCTGCGCAGGTGAACAGTCACTGGGAACGACCTCCGGCTGGATACTGTGGCGTTGCGCGCTGCGGTGCGATGGGCTGGACGTGGCACGGCGGGTGACCTCGGATGCTGGATGACTTCGGCGCGGAGATTTTCCTCGAAGCACCCGCCGTCCACGTTGATTGAACTCTCACAAAACCCTGCATTTACCTGACTTAATGCTTGCTGCGGCGGGCGCGCGCCTTATGTCGTGCCGCTCACACGGTGTCGAGGTACCACTCGTAGTCGCGGTTGCTGACCAGCGCCGTGAACTTCTCGAACTCCTGGCGCTTCACCGCGAGCAGCACGCCGAGGAACTCCGCGCCGAGCGCGTCCTGCAGGAAACGGGAGTCCGCGGCACGCGCCAGCGACTCGTGCCAGCGCGTGGGCAGGTCGACCGCCACGCGCTCGTAACCGTTGCCGGTGACCGGCGGCCCGGGATCGATGCCGCGCTCGATGCCCTCGAGCATGCCGGCCAGCACCACGGCCGCCACGAGATAGGGGTTTGCGTCGGCGCCAGGCGCCCGATGCTCGAGGTGGCGGCTCGTCGCGGGCCCTGCAGGAACTCGCAGGCTCACGGTGCGGTTATTGATGCCCCAGCGTGTGCTCACCGGCGCGTAGCTCATCTTCCTGAAGCGCCGGTAGGAGTTCGCATGCGGTGCGAACAACAGCATCGACTCGGCCATGGTCTCGCGCAGTCCGCCGATCGCGTGCCGCAGCAACTCGGTGCCGGCCGGGTCCTCGGCGGCGAAGACGTTGCGGCCCTCGGCATCCGCCAGGCTCGCGTGCAGGTGCATGCCGGTGCCGGCGCTGCTCTCGAAGGGCTTGGCCATGAAGCAGGCCACGCAGCCGTGCCGGGCCGCCACGCCCTTGACGGCCCGCTTGAACATCATCGCCTCATCCGCAGCCCTGAGCGCGTCGGCCCGGTGCTCGAGCGTGATCTCGAACTGCCCGGGAGCGTATTCGGTCATCAGCGTCCGCAGCGGCAGCTGCTGGATGTTCGCGGCCGTGTAGAGTTCATCGAACAGCGGCGCCATCTCGTCGAGCCTGCCGAGCTCGTAGGCGTCGATGCGCGCGCGGCGCAGGCCGCTCCGCAGTCCGGCGGCCGGCAGCAGTCGTCCGTCCGGCCCGCGCTGCAACAGGTAGAACTCGTACTCGACCGCGATCACCGGCGTCAGGCCACGCTCGGCCAGCCGGTCCACGACCCGGGCCAGCGCATGGCGCGGATCCGCGCTCGCGGGGCGGCCGTCGAGCCCGTACATGCTCCCCAGCACCTGGCCAGTCGGTCGCTGGAGCCAGGGGGTTCTCACCAGCGACCGGGGCACCGGCCTGCAGACCTGGTCCGCGTCTCCGACGTCCCAGACCAGGCCGGTCTCCGGGGCATCTTCGCCGGTGACGTCCAGCGCGAGGATCGAGCCGGCGACGTTTCGGCCATGGGTATAGAGCGCCTCGAGCTCGCTCCGCGCGATGTTCTTGCCGCGGCCGACGCCGTTCAAGTCGGCGATGACGAGCTGCACGGCCTCGATGTCCGGCTGCTCGGTGAGGAACCGCCGGGCCTCGTCCAGGCCGGCCACCTGGGTGGGCAATGGATTCTCGTGCTTCATCCGGCGACCTCATCCTGGCCTGCGTCGAGGCGGTGCCACCAGTGTGCCCGAAGCCCGCGGTCGCCGCCTTCACCGGGCGCTCCACTTGATCACTGTCGCACACTGTCTTAGCGTGCTGCGCCTTCGGACCGCCGAGCCAGAAGCCTGATGAGCGAAGCCTACACGCTGCGGGAAAATGTCTCGCTGCGGCCGTACAACACTTTTCGTGTGACCGCGCGGGCCGCCTGGCTCGCCACGGTCTCCGCCGCGGACGCGGTCCCCGCAGCGCTCGGCTCGCCGCCGGGGTCCTCGCTGCCGCACCTGGTCCTCGGCCAGGGCAGCAACGTGCTGTTCGCCGGGGATTTCGCCGGACTCGTGCTGAGGCCGGGTTTCGCTTCGCTGGATCTGCTCGAGCAGGACGCCGACGGCGGTCTGCTGCGGGCGGAAGCGGGGCTCGTCTGGGACGAGTTGGTCGAGCGGACGCTGGCGCTCGGGTTCTCCGGGCTCGAGAACCTGGCGCTGATTCCCGGCTTCGTCGGCGCCGCGCCGATCCAGAACATCGGTGCCTACGGCGTCGAGGTCAGCGAGTTCATCGCCTGCGTCGAGGCCTGGGACCGTAGTACCGGAAGCTTCCGGCGACTGGGGCGCGGCGACTGCGGATTCGGCTACCGGGACAGCGTATTCAGGCGACAGCCCGGGCGCTGGGTGGTGACCGCCGTCGAATTCCGGCTGCCGCGCCGGCACGAGCTGCGACTCGATTACCCGGGCCTGCGCGAGGAAGTGGCCGCCGGCGGCAGCGAGGTGCCCGGGCCGCAGGCGGTCGCCGCGGCCGTGCGCCGGCTGAGGCGACGCAAGCTCCCGGACCCGGCGACGGTCGGCAATGCTGGCAGTTTCTTCAAGAACCCGGTCGTGGCCGAATCGCTCGCCGGACGACTCAGCGCCGAGCATCCGGCGATGCCGATATTCCCGGCCACCGCTGGTCTGTGCAAACTCTCGGCGGCCTGGCTGATCGAAGCTTGCGGCTGGCGCGGCTACCGTGAAGGTGATGCCGGCGTCTCGCCTCAGCACGCGCTGGTGCTGGTGAACCACGGCGCAGCCACGGGTCGCGAGCTGCTCAGGCTCGCACGGCGCGTCGCGGCCTCGGTCAGCGAGCGGTTCTCGGTTCGCCTCGAGCCGGAGCCCCGGATCGTCGGCGAGGATTTCTGAGCGCCGGGTTGCGGCGGCTCACCAGCTGCCGGTGTTAGGCATGCTCAGCCACGGCTCGCGCGGCGGCAGCGGCTCCCCCTTCTGCAGCAGCTCGATCGAGATCCCGTCCGGCGAGCGGACGAAAGCCATCCGGCCATCGCGAGGCGGCCGGTTGATCGTCACGCCGCGTTGCTGCAGCTGCTCGCAGGCGAGATAGACATCGTCGACCGCATAGGCCAGATGCCCGAACGCCCGGCCGATCGTGTACTGCTCTGGATCCCAGTTGTAGGTCAGCTCCACCTGCGCCTGGTCGTCGCCGGGCGCCGCGAGGAACACGAGCGTGTACCGGCCCTGTTCGCTGTCGTATCGTCGCAGCTCGCGCAGCCCGAGCGCGTCGCAGAAGAAGTCCAGCGATCGTTCAAGGTCCGTCACGCGCACCATCGTGTGCAGATATTTCATCGAGGGTTCTCCTTCGCGGCCCGGTCCCGATGTTAATGCCCCGTCGCAGATTTCGCGCCCGGCGCTTGCCCGCACCGATCCGGGGCGGCAACCTGCGCACCCGATCAAGGCTGAGAGCACGAAATGCACTCATTGCGGCGCATCGCGTCCATCGTTGCAATGGTCACGCTGCTGGCCGGCTGCGCAGCGCAGCAGGCGGCGGACCGTCCGGAGTCGGACGGCAAGCCACCCGCCCGGTCCGATTTCCGCGTGCTCGGCCGGGAGGACGCGCCGGTGACGCTGATCGAGTTCACCGACCTGCAGTGTCCATACTGCGCGCGCTTTGCGCTGCAGACCTTCCCGCAGATCAAGCGCGACTACGTGGACACCGGCAAGCTGCGCTACGCATCCCGCGACCTGCCGCTCGGCTTCCATCCCTTTGCGAAACCCGCCGCGGTTGCATCGCGCTGCGCCGGTGAACAGGGCCGTTACTGGGACTACCGGGAGTCGCTCTTTCGAATCCAGGGCAGGCTGGGCAAGGAACCCTACGACGAGCTCGCCGAACGGCTGGGGTTGGACCGGGCCGCATTCTCCAGCTGTCGCGCGGACCCGAGAAAGCTCGCTGCGGTCGAGCAGGAAGCGCGCGTGGCCCGGGCGCAGGGTATCGCCGCGACGCCGAGCTTCGTGCTCGGGCGCCTCGTGGACGGGCAGTTCGTCGGCGAGCAGTTCTCCGGCGCCAAGCCCTACGCGGACTTCGCCGCGCGCATCGACGCTCTGCTCGAGGCGTCGCAGTAGCACCCGCGCACGGGCTCGTTCAGGCCAGCCCCAGCAGCAGTCCCTGAGCGGACGGACCTTTCACAGCCGTCGATGTCGCCCTTGGGCTTGACCGCGGTCGCCGCACCTCGCACCGTCTGACGGTCACCCGTGCCGGCCGCCTCAGAACATCTCGGAGGTGTCGAGCTCCTTCGGCCCGTCCTGTGCCTTCCTGGACGGAATGAACT
>DATIRA010000074.1:0-3196 GCA_035470225.1 Steroidobacteraceae bacterium
GTCTCCCCGATCGCGAGCAAGCGGTGGAAGCCGCGCGGTACGCGCCCGAACATCGTCGGCAACAATTCATTGGCCGTGCGCGGCTCGAGGCAGGCCTCCCGCAGGGCCTCGAGCTGCGCCAGGTGGTGCCGTCGCAGCGCGGCGATGCGGCGATGCAGACCCCTGAACGGGCGGCCGTGGGACGGCAGCACAAGGACGTCCTCGGCACAGCGCTCCAGCCGGTCGAACGCGCCGAAGAACTCCCGCAGCGGATCGGCCTCGGGAGCCGAGGACAGCACGCTCACGTTCGGCGAAATCGTCGGCAGCACCTGATCGCCGCTCACCAGCAATCCGAGGTCCGCGTCGTGCAGGCACAGGTGCCCGCCGCAGTGCCCGCCGGTCGCGATCACCCGCCAGGACCCGGGCCCCAGCCGCAGCCGCTCGCCGTCCCCGGGGTGCGCGGCGACACCAGGCACGCCGTCGTACCAGTCGAAGTGGTCGCCCCGCAGGTTGGACGCGTCGAGGCCTTCGACATCGATGCCCTGCGCATGCCGGAAGCCGGTGATGCGCGCGGAGATCTCCGCGCGATCCGCGTCGAGGAAGGCGTTGACCGAGCGGAACGCGTCCGCGGACATCAGCACCTCCGCTCCGTGCCTGTCGCTGAGCCAGCGTGCCAGGCCCATGTGGTCAGGGTGGTCGTGGGTCAGGAAGATCCGGCCGAGCCTGCGCCCGCCGAGCACGCCGCGCTCCAGCGACAACCAGGCCTCGCGGCAGACCCCGGCGGCCAGACCCGTGTCGATCAGCGTCCAGTCCGCCCCGTCATCGAGCAGCCAGAGGTTGATGTGATTGAGTTCCATCGGCAGCGGTACGCGCACCCACAGCAACCCCGGGACAATCGGCCGTGCCTCACCCGACCCCGGCGGTGTGAGCGGCAGATATTCGATGCCAGGGTCCGGCGCCGGTCGCTGCCGGCTCCCGCGGCGGGTGAGCCCGGTGGCGCGACTCACCTGCGGGCCCTGCCGCGTACGCGGAACCCGGCCAGCAGGCCCAGGCCGACCAGCGCGAGCACGGCGAAATTGCCGAAACGCATGTACGGCGTGCTGCCTGCGCGCGGCTCGATCACGCCCGTCAGCACTCCCGCCCGGAACTGCGGCAGAGTCGCGAGCAGTCGTCCGTCGTGCGCGATCAGTGCGGTAACGCCGTCGTTCGTGGCACGCAACATCGGCCGGCCGGTCTCCAGGGAACGCATGCGGCTGATGTCCAGGTGCTGGTGCGGCGCAGTGGAGTCGCCGAACCACGCGTCATTGGTGACGTTCACCAGCAGCGTCGACTGCCTCGCGAGTCGCAGCTGTTCCGCGCCATAGGCGTCCTCGTAGCAGATCGTCGGTGCGAGCAGCTCGCCTGCTGCCGCGAGCGGAGGTTGCTCATCGGCCCCCGGCTCGAAGTCAGAGTAGGGAAGGTTCATCAGCCGCATCCACTCGCGTACCGCATCGGGCACCGGGAAGAACTCGCCGAACGGCACCAGGCGGCGCTTGTAGTACCACTGCTCGGCCGGGCCCCAGGCGGCCATCGCGTTGTAATAGGCGCCGGTGACCGGATCGCGCTTCAGCAGTCCCATGACCAGCGACGAGCCACTGAGCGTGGCCCGTGCAGCGAGCGCGTCCAGGAAAGGCCGCAGCTCCTGCTCCAGCGCCGGCAGCGCGGCCTCGGGCCAGACGATGATGTCCGCGCCGAACTGCGGCTCCGTCAGCTCGCGGTACAGTCGCAGCGTCTGCTCCCGCTGGCCCGGCTTCCACTTGATCGACTGCGGCACCGCACCCTGCACCAGCGCGACGGAGACGCTCTTCGGGCGGGGTTCGGTCCACTCGATGCGCTCCAGCACGGCTCCGCCGGCCCAGACCAGCACGATCACGCACGCGGCCACCGCCCGCTGGCGTGCCGTACCCAGCAGCAGGCCGAGCAGGCCACCGGCTGTGACGGCCGCGGCCAGGCTGACTCCGTAGACGCCGAGGACCGGCGCATACCCGCTGAGCGGCGTGTCGAGCTGGCTGTAGCCGAGCGCCAGCCAGGGGAAGCCGCTCAGGACCCATCCGCGCAGCCACTCGGCCAGCACCCAGCCCGCGGGCAGCAACACGAGCCAGCGCAGGTTGCCTGCCGCGGCAGACCAGCGCGATACCGCATAGCCGAGCGCGGCGCTGTAGCAGGCCATGATCGCCACCAGGCCGAGCATCAGGATCGCGGCGATCCACAGCGGCGCTCCGCCGACCAGATGCACGCTGTGATAGAGCCAGTAAGTACCCGCCAGGAAGGTCGCGCCGGTGAACAGGAATCCGCGCCAGGCGGCCCTCCGCGGCGTGACGCCTTCCCACAGCAGCAGCAGCACCGCGGGCATCAGAAACCCGAGCAGCCACAGTCCCGCAGGCGCGAACGCGACCGCGAGCAGCGCGCCGGCCGGCGCGGCCATCAAGTCGCCGGAGCGTTCCGCGAGCAGTCGGGTCAGTCGCATCGGGCCGCACCCGGGCAGCCGCGGGCATGCACCCGCGGCCAGGCGGCGCCCGGCGCGATCAAGGCGACTCCGGCGGGCGAAGTTCCACGTCGCGCGGGGTCGTCACGCGCAGCGTCTCGATACGCCTGCGATCCGCGCGCAGCACCTTCAACTCGAGGCCGCCGATCTCGATCGTCTCACCGCGGCGCGGCATCCGTCCGAGCTCGTGCAGTACCAGGCCACCGATCGTGTCGTATTCCTCGTCCGAGAAACGCGTCCCGAAGGCCTGGTTGAACTCGTCGATACGGGTCAGCGCCGGAACCGTGAAGGTCCGCTCGCCTTCCTTGCGTATCCCTTCGCCCTCGTCGACGTCGTATTCGTCGCCAATGTCGCCGACGATCTGCTCAAGCACGTCCTCGATCGTCAGCAAGCCGGACACTCCGCCGTACTCGTCGACGACGATAGCCATGTGGTTGTGGGTGAGCCGGAACTCCTTCAGCAGCACGTTGAGTCGCTTGCTCTCCGGGATGAACACGGCCGGCCGCAGGCACTCGCGAATGTCGAAATGCGGATCCGGTCCCTGGGCGAAGTAGCGCAGCAGGTCCTTCGCGAGCAGTATGCCGACGACATCGTCCTTGTCCTCGCCGACCACCGGAAACCTCGAGTGACCGGACTCGATGACGACCGGGAGAATCTTGTCGGGCGGGTCCTCGCGCTGGATCACGACCATCT